>DVFT01000227.1 GCA_018713105.1 Candidatus Limivivens merdigallinarum
GAGGACGCAGAAATGCCTGTATAAAGGTATCTTTTCCCAAATTAGCCTTCATAACATAATCGTTCTGCGGAAAATTTACCGCAAAGGTATCCGGTCCTTTTCCGAAAACCACCGTTTCAGCCAGCAGCGGGATAGTTCGGCTCCAAATATAACCTCGATTAGAAAACATCGCCTCTCTTCCCTCAAACAGCATATGGGGCGCAGGTTCAATCACATCTTCTTTTCCGTAAACCGTCAGATAGCGGAATGTTTCCTGATTGCTGCTTTTGACAAAATACCATGGAATTCCCCGTTGGTACATCACCAGATTCCATTCCCCATTTTCTACAAAAACATCAAACTGCAGCATCCGGATCGGTCCTACCAGATAACGCCCTGTCTCTTCATCTTCCTGAATACTGACCGGCTCTCCCTCCCCATTTTGAGCCTGAAACATCAATTTTCCCTCTTCATTTTCCCACAAATTTAGAAGAATCTCCTGATCTTTATACCAGATACGGATCCCATCTTCCTCGATCTGTATATTTTTCAGGCTGTATTCCTGTGGGGATATTCTCCAGCTTTTCACGATATTGGAAACAACGTTCCCCTTTCCTGCTCCATCCGCAATCCATACCAGGCATGCGAGCAGCCCAAGCCCTCCCAATACACAGCCTTTCGTTCTCCAGCCTCTCATCAGAAGCAATAATGCAGTCACCAGGAGACCTGCCGCAGTCATAATCCCTGCCCGTGAGCCGGTTCCCCAAAGGCTGAGAAACAATAAACCACATAGGATGCCAAGTACTGATTTTTCCCAAACCTTTTTGCATACCGCTATGAGGGAAAACAGCACCGGGAGTACCAAGATACAATAAACTGCGGCATAATTGGGATTATAGGCGGCAAGATAAACCCGATTAGAAGCGCTGTCCCCAAACCGGAACGTCAGATTATCTGCCCCTGGAGCCACGATTGCCCTACCCAAGGCAGTATTCCAGAAATCTATGCCCAATAGCTGCCCTGTCCCGATCACTCCTTGGATTGCCGCCCCAACCGCCAGTGCTCCCATCAGAACTTTTTGGTTTTCTTTCTGCCTGAATAATTCCATAAAATAAAGAGCCGTCACTCCATAGCAAAGTAAAACGACAAACCCCTGATAGGAACCGAACATCCCTAAAAAGGCAGCCTCCTTCTCCTCAGAAAAAGCTGCTGACAGGAAACCGAACAAAAGGTATCCCCCCAACCATAAAATTGCTCTATCAAACTGCCGCTTTCCTTCTTTGAGCCATAGCCTTTTTAATCCCAGAACCACGATCATCCAAACAGACAGGACAAACAGCGCGATTCCCTTCCAACAGAGAAAAAAATCTCCCTGAACCGCCGTTCCAGAAAACCACGGATAGTCTGAAAGCCCCGTATCCACCATTTGCAGCCGAACGATCAGCGGCAGTGCAGCCAAAAGCAGGATTCCCGGAAACAGCTGCCAAAAACAGATTATGCTATGCTTCTTTTTCATAGATTCATCTCCTCCCATTCCAAAGACAAAAACCCTGCAGGAAGCTGCGGAACATAAACTTTGTGACGCAACTACGCTGCAGGGTTTTCCTTTCTTTTTATTAAATTTTTATTTTATTGGTATTTCCCCAAAAATTCCTTCATCCTCTGATTCTCAGAGTTAAATACTTCCTCAGGATCTCCTTCCTCCACGATCACGCCGTTCTCCATAAAAATCACATGGTTCGCCACATTTTTTGCAAAATTCATCTCATGGGTGACGATCACCATGGTCATATGCTCCGCCGCCAGATCCTTGATGACCTTCAGGATCTCTCCGGTAAGCTCCGGATCCAGCGCCGAGGTGGGTTCATCGAAGAAGAGTACCTTGGGATTCAGCGCCAGTGCCCTGGCAATGGAAACTCTCTGCTGCTGCCCTCCGGACAGCTGGCAGGGATAGTAGGTTTCCTTGTCGGAAAGGCCCATCTTTTCCAGGAGTTCCCTGCCGATGCGGAGCGCCTCTTCTTTGGGCTTTTTTTGTACGTGGATCAGGGCGTCGGTCACATTTTTGATGACGCTGTAGTGGGGAAATAGATTAAAATTCTGGAAGACCAGACCGAATTTCTTCTGGATCTCCTTCAGCTCGCTGTTCTTTGCGTAGATGGAATTTCCGTTTGCGTCCATGGTCACCGCCTTCTCTCCCAAATAGGACAGCTCCCCGCCGTCCATTTTTTCCAAAAGAGTGGCACAGCGCAGCAATGTGGACTTTCCAGAGCCGGAGGGACCGATGATTGCCAGCACCTCCCCTTCACTAACTGTAAGGGAAATGTCTTTTAGTACCTGCAGATCTCCAAAAGATTTCTTGATATGCTTGATTTCTAAATAGTTCATAGCCGCAACCTCCTCCTATTGGTAATAGTCCAGTTTCTTCTCCAGAAATTCCATGGCAACCGCAACCACCAGATTGAATACATAGTAAAAAATTGCCGCCACTACAAAAGGGACGAACGTGGTCTGGGACGCCGCAATCTGTTTTGCGATGGTGAACATCTCCATATAAGCCACTGCAAAGGCAAGGGAGGTATCCTTTACCAACGTGATCACTTCGTTGGTCACGGATGGAAGAATCCTCTTGATAACCTGCGGCAGGATGATCTTGAAAAAAGTCTGTCCCCTGGAATATCCCAAAAGTTTTGCCGCCTCATACTGCCCCACCGGCATGGATTCGATACCGGATCGGTAGATTTCCGCAAAATAAGCTGCGTAGTTCAGGGAGAAGGAAAGAATGATCGCAGTGAATCTCCACGGTCCTCCGATGTTCATTCTGAACAGGTAATAGGGTCCGAAGTAAAACACCATCAGCTGGAGCATCAGGGGCGTCCCTCTCATAATTGAAATGTATATTTTGACGATACTGCTCAGAATTCGGAATCGGGACATTCTGCCAAAAGCAATGATCAGTCCCAATGGCAGTGAAAATACCAGCGTCAGGACAAAGATCCCGATCGAACGTACCATTCCGCTGGATAACTGCGACAATATCATTGTAAAATCCATCTTTACTCCTCCGTTTTTCTATTGTTTTTCACATACAATACCCCCAGGGGAAATCCCGCCTGGGGGTTCTTGTCTGTTAGGATCCTATGTAGCTTCGATTATTCAGCTTCTGTTTCGGATTCGCTTTCTGTCTCTGATTCACTCTCAGTTTCCGTTTCAGATTCGCTCTCCGCTTCTGTCTCGCTTTCGGATTCGCTCTCTTCCTCGGTCTCGCTTTCAGCTTCCGTCACTTCTTCTGTAACCTCTGTCTCAGATTCGCTTTCGGCTTCTGCTGCCTCCGACTCGCTCTCTGCCTCAGTGGTCTCCTCTGTTCCAAGGCAAACCATATCGGTCAGATCATATTTCTCTGCCAGCTCCATGAAGGTACCGTCTTCTACCAGCGTCATGAGATCCTCATTGATGATCTCTGCCAGCTCTTCGTTGCCTTTCTTGAAGCCCACTGCATACTGCTCAGAATTCAGATGTTCATCCAGAATCACATAATCGCTTCCGTTGTCACGGTTGTTGATCTGGTAATTGGCAACTCCGATGTCCATTGCGATGGCATCCACAGCGCCTGCCTGAAGCTCTACAAATGCACTGTTGTAATCAGCGAACTCCTGAAGGCTTGCGAAGGTGTCTGCCAGATCCTTCTGCTGATCCTCATCCTGCAGAACCTGAAGGGCTGCGCTGGCTGCCTGTACGCCTACCACCTTGCCTGCCAGGTCGTCCAGAGTCTCAATTCCGGAATCCTCAGCCACTACGATTACCTGGCTGTTGTCCACATAGGGGATGGACCAGGTATAGTCATCCTCACGGCCTGTCATGGTGAATCCGTTCCAAATACAGTCAATGGAGCCGGAATCCAGTTCCATATCCTTGGAATCCCAGTTGATCGGAGTCTTCACCAGCTCCCAGCCTTCCAGGTCGCAGACAGCCTCTGCCAGTTCAAGGTCGAATCCGGTGTATTCTCCGTTCTCATCCATATAGCCGTATGGCGGGTATTCTGCATCAAAACCAACGGTAAAGGTAGTGCGGTCTGACTCTGACCCAGCTGCTTCTGCGCTGGTCTCCTCCGTCTCGCTCTCTGCCTCAGTGGTCTCTTCTTCGGTTTCGCTTTCGCTCTCAGATTCACTCTCGGTTTCGGTTGCTTCCTCTGTCTCAGATTCAGATTCGCTTTCTGCCTCGGTGGTCTCCTCTTCGGTTTCGGTCTCGCTTTCGGTTTCACTTTCCGCTTCGGTTACTTCTTCCGTCTCGGATTCAGACTCGCTTTCTGCCTCAGTGGTCTCCTCTTCGGTTTCGGTCTCGCTTTCGGTTTCACTTTCTGCTTCGGATACTTCTTCCGTCTCAGACTCAGATTCGCTTTCTGCCTCGGTGGTCTCTTCTTCGGTCTCAGTCTCACTTTCTGATTCTGTTGCCTCTTCGGTCTCGCTCTCTTCTTCCTGTAACTCAGCTACAGTCTCGGACTCGCTTTCCACTTCGGTTGCTTCCTCAGTCTCGCTTTCAGACTCCGTCTCGGACTCTGCTTCGGTAGTCTCCTCTTCGCTTACTGCTTCCGTCTCAGTTTCGCTCTCGGCTTCCGTGGTCTCCTCCTCGGTCTCGCTCTCTGATTCCGTTACTGCTTCGCTCTCGCTTTCAGATTCGGTCTCGGACTCTGCCTCAGTCGTTTCTTCTTCGCTTACTGCTTCCGTCTCAGTTGCACTCTCGGCTTCCGTGGTCTCCTCTTCGCTTACTGCTTCCGTCTCAGACTCACTCTCGGCTTCCGTGGTCTCCTCTTCACTTGCTGCTTCCGTCTCGGACTCACTCTCCGCTTCCGTGGTCTCCTCCTCGCTTGCTGCTTCTGTCTCGGACTCACTCTCCGCTTCCGTGGTCTCCTCCTCACTTGCAGCTTCGGTGGTCTCTTCTTCCGTCTCCGCCGTCGTTGCTGCTTCTGTTGCCTCCTCTGTCGTTGTAGATGTTGAAGAAGCCTCCCGGCTTCCGCAGCCAGACAGCAGGGCTGCAATCATTGCGCTTGTGACCAATACGCCAATCATTTTTTTCTTCATGAATTTAATACCCTCCTAAGCAAGCTCATTTAATCAATTATCTGTCTTCGTTATATTTTCGGCAATTTAATAATTGATTACTCTACTTTGCTAAACTATATCGTCATCTTAGCATACCTTTTTTCAACGGTCAACCATCTTTCCCAACAGATTTACGAAACACAGGTACTCTTATGATACGCCTGCTTCTCCTCCTCCAGAAAGCTCCTGATCTCTGTCCAGGCTTCCTCCTCCTGGCGCTCTGCGATGTCTTCCACATTCCGGGCTTCCTTTGCCGCTGCCTCTACTTTTTCCCTCTGAACCTTCGGAATCTTCAACTCCAACAGCTTTTTCTCATAGTCGGCCCTGCTCATAAACAAAGGCAGTGTAATCAGGTACCTCCGATAGGTCTCACTGGAGCGAACCGTCTCATAAGATTTCCACAGACAGTCCGCCGCCTCCTCAAATAGAAACAGCCTGGAATACGCCGCCGCCATATTGGACCATACGGCTGCATAGAAGGATTCCCCCATCTTTCCCGGTCCCTTGTCCTTCAGGATCTGGTAATATTCATGAAGGGCATTGTTGTACATCTTGTATTCCACCAGATAATCTGCCTTCAATTTTCTCCTGAGGTCATCGGGCTGGATTTCAATTTCCCGGATCTTGTCCTGCAATTCCTTGAATTCTTCATGGGAAAGATAACCGATTTCTTTAAAGATCGGCAAAATAAAACTTCCGATCCCTTCTCCCTTTTCCAGCTGTTCATAGAGTTTCCGGTACAGCCGCACCAGCCCCAGCTCATCTCGGATCCAGTCCAGGAGTTTTTCATTGATGATCGTCTCATCGATCAGATAGATATTTTTCTGAAGGTAGAAACACAGCTCCTCAATGGTAAAGATGTTCGTGCTGATGCTTTCTATATAATAAGGATGGCGTGCTTTTTTCACCTGACAAAGATGATATCCGCTCATGCTCCCCTTCCTCCTTTACTGAAGTCAATCTCCGCATCCCAGGTTTTGTCCGTCGCCGGATACAAGCCGCCAAGCCCTAGATCCTGAAGACGCACCAGGCATTTGTCCCTGCTCTTGAAGGAAAGGCTCAGTCTCAGCCTGGTAGCTCGGTTCGGACGGTTTGGAAGCCCAGGAAGGGCAATTCTATGCTCCATCATCTCCCCGCTCAGGCTTTTGGAATAGAGAACCAAGTCTCTGACATCGTCCAGGATGAATTCACATTGATGCCGCGCCATATACCAGTTGATTCCTGCGCTGATCATCGGATAAAACTCCTTGTGCCCCCGTATGATCATCTCCATCCCCAGATTCTGTTCGATCATATCCGGACTTTTGTAAAGATAATCTCCCATCTTGCTCATGTGGGCATATTCCATAGACGCATGGCACGCCCCCTTGGTATAAAGATTCTGTCCCAGAAAAACCTTTCTCCTTCGGCACAGAAACGCCAGAGATTCTTTTGCCCACTCTTTACTGAATGCTTCACCAGTCAGATACGCACAGGAATAGGTATCCTTTCCGAACATCCTCTGGATATGCTTTAAGAACAGCCTGTCCCTCTCGGCATTCCAATCCTCGTCGTTTCTTCCCGCCCTTGCTTTATCATCCAGCCTTAGGGTATCAAACTTTTCAATCTCCACCAGGGCTGGCTTCGTCTTGCGGTCGATGCCCAATCTCCAGCAGCGAATCCGGTCGTCCTCATAATGAAAGAGCGCTACCTTGTAGGTCCAAAGCTCCTTTCTCTGATTCAGCGTAAACCAGAAAAAACTTTCCCTATGATCCTGGAGATAGATGCATTGCTCCGGGATCTTAAGGCTTTCCAATGCTTGAATAATCGCCCTTGCCCAGACTCCGTCCATCTTTTCCATGGTAACGGTAATCACCTGATTGTCCGGCCGTCCGGTTCCGTCCAAAAGCCCCATGCAGTCACGGAAGAAGGAAGTGAGAAGCTCCACTCCCTCTTCCTTGCCCTGCGCGATCAGTGGAAACAACTCCTCCGGAGTGTTCAAAAGATATCTTTCCTCACCAGGTACCAGGCTGACTGTCATAGGTCCGCTGTTTTGTCGGTTATAGAAGGTCAGCTGGCTGCCTTTTGGGGTAAGGTCGAACCCAATTGCCAATTCATTCATTTCACTTATCATCTTGCTCCTCCTATCCCAGCGTAAAAATCCTCTCTGCCAACGCCTGGCGTTCCCTGTATTCCAGGACTGTCACCTCCGCCTCCAACAGATCTCTCTCTGATACCGCCTTGGAAAGCTGATTTAAAAGCCCATATCTGGAATTTACACAGGAATCGCCGTCCTGGTAGCTGAGCGTCTTCTCTTCCGTCTCCGTCTGATGTCCGTTATACTCCTCCACGATGGAATAGGTCAGGCTTTCCCCGTAAAACAGCGTAAATTCCTTAACGAAAATCCCTTCGAAAACCTGGGTCATCGGTTCTGCCAGTGCTCGCTTCATCTGATATCGGATGGTGACAAGCGCCTTCGGATTCGCACGGTACTCTACAAAGGTCTTGTCATAGAGCTGGAACGTCCTCTGATATTCTCCGGAAAACTCCTTAAAAAATGCCAGGCGAATCCCCTTATTCGTATATTCCTCCAAAAGGCTGTAGACGTTCTCTTTCTGCCGTTTCGTCAGTTCCCCCTGCTTGGAATAATAGCAAAGCAGCGCCAACAGGCACACATCCTCCTGTTCCTTCCCTTTCTCATATCCACGCTGGATATAGAGAAAGACCGGTTCCTTCACCGGCTCCTGCTTCACCAGATAATCGTAGGCACGGTAGATCACATATGCCTTCAGAAGAAGCTTTCTTCCCAGATCCTTCCTGTAGGAATCGAAAATTTCCTCCGTATCCTTCGCCCCGTTTCTCATGAACAGAACCATGATCAGGATTTTCTCTTCCATCTGGAAGGTATCCAGCTCAAACTTCTTCCCAGCCCTCCAGATCTCCTTCATGCTCTCAACCGCTCCGTCATAGTGAGCCAACAGATAGGTGAGCACCGTCTCATCGTATTTTCCATGTTCAAAGCAATACTGGCAGAGAGACAGCAGCATCTCTTCTTCCTGGTATTCCAGATGCACCACCATCCGGTGGCAGAGGTGCACCAAGGCGATCAGGCTGATATTTTCCGGTCCGAAACGGCTCACGATCCCGAAAGCCTCCTGATACATGCCTTCTGAGATCAGCAGCTGCACCAGCTTATATTTATCGGTCTCCACAAACTCCTCAAGGTCAATGGAGTGGAGATAGTCATAAAGGGAAGCATCCTTTTGATTCCTATAATAGTAATCCAAGATCTTTGCCCGGATCTGTTCTCTGTATTCTTCCCGCACCTCGGGAAGCTCCAAAAGACAGCAGAATACCGGAATATTGTGGGCTGTGATCCCTTCTTCCCGCAGAGCTTTGCTGACAGTATTCAGCACCAGTCCTTTGCTGGCGGGCGCTGTCTCTTTTACATAATCGAAAAACTCCTCCTTGACCAGCACAGGACGTACCTCGTAGGGGATGGTTCTGGCGTATCGGTTCCCAGCCACATCCTCCAGGAAGATCTGATGTTCCTGGGTGTAAATCTGGACATACGCCTTTCCCTTCACCAAGGCGACCTTCTGCTCTTCCCTGATCTGCCCGTGGCGTACGATGACATAGTCCGCTTTCTCATTCCGGCAGGTAACTTCATAGGTAAACAGCATGGCTGACAGATTTTCCGCCAGGCGTCGGTTTAGAATTCCTGGGCTCACAAACGTTTGGTAGACAAACGCCAGATCATCGTTTAGGTGTCCTGCCAGGAGCTGATCTACCACAAATTTCTCCATGGCTGGCCGATAGCTCTGATAGGTATGCGGATCCGACTCTCTGTTCCGAATGACGTTGGCATAGACGTAAGCCTTTCGCTCATAGTGAAGCGTATTGTTATAAGAAAAATACATGCGAATGATTTGAGGCAAAGGCTTCTCCACCGGTTTTTCCATCGATTCGATATAATACTCATAAAGCCCCGTCATTCTTACATCCTGCTCTACGCCCAGCTCGTACCAATGAAATGCTTCCTCTCCTTTTTTCTGCCCTTTGATGAGGAGCCCTGCCAGAGCACGCACCAGGGATTTCTGCGGATATACCGGATAAGTATTTTTCAAAATCCAATAAAGCTTGTCCGAATACTCCCGGCACCGGTTGGAAAGCTCCGTCATCTGCATGGCAAGCTCCTTGTCCATCATCCCTTCCCGGACAATGAATGCCAGTACCTGGATCTCAAACTCCTCCAGCTTTTTCAAAAGCAGCGGCGAACTTCTGAGCACCATTGCTGCCTCCAGGTACATGATGCGGCTCCTGCAGCCATAGATATACTGCTGCCGGATCGCCTCCAGCTTCTGACCCGGATGCTTCAGATAGGCCTCCCGGATATAGAGGAGACACCACTGGATCTCCCACTGCTCAGGATTCTGAAGCAGCAAGCTGTTCAGATGATCCTCTACATAGTCGATATACCTTCGATCCTTGTTGTAAAAGGTGGTCAGATATAGGAAATAAGCGCGCACTTTTGGCTCTTCCAGCTTCTCCTTGTGCTGCTCCATCCGGTCCAGCTGGATGCAAGCCTCCTCGTCCCTGCCTTCCATGAACAGGAGCTGGATCCGAAACAGTTCAACCATCGCATTCTCGCCGCCCGCTTTGACGAACTCCTCCACAGCCTCCTTGGACTTTGTGATCCACTCCTCCTGCCCGATCCTGCCCAGGCGATAATCCATATAGCTCTGATACATGGAAAAGACGGCTCTGTGCTGCACCGGGAGATTCTGGTTCTTCTTCCGGGACACGCCCCCGTGAACCGTCACCTCAACCTGCAGGGTCTCCCCTGCTCCCTCGATGGTGATCCTCCCGAAATTTTTCCCTCCATGAAGCGCCTCCCGGTCGATCAGATACATCAGCCGATAGGTGCTCCCGATGAATTCATCCGTCGTGACAATAGGGCGCTCCACCTTCAAAAAAGGCGCGTCCGACGATACCAAAAGCCGCACAAATCCCCAGGTGTCCTTGGTCAGAACGACCTCCTCCTGGATCGTCTGGGTGATTCCTCCGTAGAACGCCTCCTTCTTGTCCACTGAAATATGCACCGGCTCTTTCAGCCCGGCTGCTTTCAAAAATTCCTCCAGCGTCTCATAATTGACCGACTGCCGCTTCAGCCCATCGTATAGAAGCAAAAATTCCGGCGCCTCCTCCTTCAAAAAGCTTCGGAAGCCTTCTCCCACAAACAGCATATACGCCTTCTGGAAATCTTTCTGCGCCAACATAGCGAATTCCTGGATGGTATGCAGCTCCTCGTCGTATGCCTGCACCTTAGGTTTCCGAATCTCCACCTGATAGGGGATCCGGTATTCCCCGATATTGGAACAAATGGTAAATTCCCCTTCCAGTTTTTCCCCTTCTTTCAGCCCGCTGGTATCGATCTCATAGGCGATCCGCTCGCTGATGGCAGAAAATGCGGTAGGCTCAAATCCGGCTCTCTGGCTTTTGGCATAGAGAAAGCCCTTCATCTTCTTCTGGGAAGGATTCTCGATCTGGAAGCTTCCCCTTACATTCTCTCCCTTTTTCACCAGCGCCTTGATCTGCTCGGTGGATATCTCCATCTTCGGTGTCTCATATTCAAAGATGCCGTTTAACAGTTGTTCAATTCTTCTTTTCAATCTCTTCACCTGCACTTTATAAATCCCCGCCGGCCTCTACCTACTGGTTCTGGTCTGGCGGGGAATCTATCTACTTTAAAAATTTCTTCAGCTCGTCCATAAAGGTATTGACGTCCTTAAATTCCCGGTAAACGGAAGCGAAACGGACATATGCCACGGCATCCAATTCCTTCAGCCTCTCCATAACACTCTCCCCGATGGATTTACTGTCGATCTCTTTTTCTTCTCTGTTGAATAGTTCTACTTCCACTGCGTCGATCAGCTCATTGATCTTGGCAACGGAAATCGGCCGTTTATAGCATGCCCTCAAAACTCCTGCTTCTACCTTGGAGCGGTCATACTGTTCCCGCGTTTGGTCCTTCTTGATCACGATCAGCGGAATCGTCTCCACCTTCTCATAGGTGGTAAAGCGCTTGCCGCATCCGTCGCACTGGCGCCTTCTCCGAATGGAACTGTTATCATCAGCAGGCCTGGAATCCACCACTCGGGTGTTATCCTTGTTGCAAAAGGGACATTTCATCTGCCTATCCTCCTATTCTTCCTTGCGTCGCTTTCTCACATTTTGTCGTATCTTGAGTATAGCGAATCTCCCACCTAGTGTCAATGTATTGTTCCCGATTTTTTCACATAGAATATATCAACGAAGAAGGAGTTCCCTGATCCATGCGTCTTTTTGAACTGAAGCAAAAGGAAGTCATCAATATCTGTACCTGCTGTTCCCTCGGCTGCGTCTCCGATCTGGTCATCGATGAAAAAAACGGCTGCATCCTGTATCTGATCATTCCTGGCCCTTGCCGGTTCTGCGGTTTTTTAGGAAGGGATACGGAATATATCATCCCCTACCGGGCGGTTCGCCAGATTGGAAAGGATATCATACTGGTGGAAATCAACGAAGAGGAATGCCAAAAGAAATGTGACTAGAGAACGGATCTACACTGCTGTGTGTTTCAGATAACGCAAAGACAGCCATGAAATCCTGCTTGGGGGGACTGGATTTCATGACTGTCTTTTATTAGGAGAAAGTTATGAAAAAGATTTGTATCTTTATCTTTGATACGCTTTTATCTTAACCGGAATTTGTGTATTCCCTGTGAAGAAATTATGAAAATTTTTTCATACTTTTATGAACAAATCACTGCTGTTCCATCTCCTGGTTGACCCCTTCCTCGCAGGAACGCATTGCCAGGATGGTCTTTTCAAAGAGCTCGTCCAACTCCATTCCCAGCCTCTCTGCTCCTGTCCTGATCACATCCCTGGAACATCCGGCCGCAAAACGCTTGTCCTTAAATTTCTTCTTGAGGCTCTTTACCTCCATATCCATAACGCTTCCCGAAGGACGCATTTTGGCTGCTGCTCCGATCAGGCCTGTCAGCTCGTCGGCGGCAAACAGGATTTTCTCCATGGTGTGTTCCGGCTCCACCTCGCTGCAGAGCCCATAGCCGTGACTTACCACAGCGTGCACCAGTTCCTCCTCCGCACCGATCTCTGCCAGAAGCTCCGGTGCCTTTTTGCAGTGCTCCTCCGGGAATTTCTCAAAATCCACATCGTGAAGCAGTCCGGCAATCCCCCAGAAATCCGCCTCGTCGCCAAACCCGTACTCTTTGGCGTACCATCTCATAACGCCCTCCACGGTCAGCGCATGAAGGATGTGAAAGGGTTCCTGGTTATATTTTTTCAGAAGCTCCATGGCCTGTTCTCTCGTTACTTTAGTCTTCATCTTTCGTCTCCTCTCTCTTCGTCTGCCTATTTCCCATTCTACTCTTTTCACCGTGGAAATACAAGGGAAACTTAAACGTCCCTCAGATAACTTCGTAATGTTTTTAGGGCGTTTTTTTCCAGACGGCTGACCTGAGCCTGGGAAATCTGAATCTCCTCTGCCACCTCCATCTGGGTCTTGCCCTGGTAGAAGCGGAGTTCTATGATATGGCGCTCCCGCTCGGATAATTTTTTGACCGCCTCATTTAAGGCGATGACCTCCACCCAGTTTTCCTCCCGGTTCTTCTTGTCGCTGATCTGGTCCATGACATAGAGGGTATCTCCTCCTTCCGTATAGACCGGGTCGTAGAGGCTCATGGGCGTCTGGATGGCATCCATGGCATAGACGATATCCTCTTTGGCAATACCGATCTCCTCCGCAATCTCATTGATGGTAGGTTCTTTTAAGTTTTTTTTCAGGTAACCTTCCCGGGCATAAATCGCCTTATAAGCCGTGTCCCGGAGAGAGCGGCTGACCCGTATGGAATTGTTGTCCCGAAGATACCGGCGGATCTCCCCGATGATCATGGGAACCGCATAGGTCGAAAATTTTACATTCAATGTGGAATCAAAATTGTCGATGGCTTTCATCAACCCGATGCATCCGATCTGGAACAGGTCGTCGGCATTCTCGTTGCTGCTGCCGAACCGCTTGATCACGCTTAAGACCAGTCTCAGATTCCCCTTGATGTAAAGCTCTCTGGCAGCTTTATCTCCCTGCTTGATCCTCTCAAACAGCGCTTCCTTCTCTTCATTGGAAAGCAGCGGCAGCTTTGCTGTATTTACGCCGCAGATTTCTACTTTGTTCAGAGCCATTCTCTTCATCCTCCTATACAACAATCTGTATAGTAGAATGATTCACAAAGTAAAATCTTCCTATTCGCTCCTTTCAAAAATAAAAAAAGTTTTAGACCTTGACAGTTTTTGTCAAGGTCTAAACTTTTTTGCCACACATTCAAATGTTTTTTTCCGCCAGAAGCGCAATGGTTCCCCACATACCGGAAGGAAGCGGCTGCTTGATCATCTCCCGTTCCCTCCAGTTGAAGAGGCGTTCCCTGCGGCTGTTGTTCAGCGCTCCTGTGGCAAAGGGCCAATGGGGGATCACCTTCTCTTCGATCACTGGCTCCGGGTAATCCGGATCGATCATCCGGTTGATCAGCAGATTGGTCACCCGGATCGTGATCTCATTTTCCCCCTTTTTTAGAAATTCCTTGATCCCGGCACGGTATGGGCGTTTGATCAGCACGTCGCCCCGTTTTCCATTGATCCAAATCTCTGCGGTCTCTCCCACATGCTCCAGATTCAGCCAGACCTGATCCGCCTTCTGGATCTCCTCCCAGATCTCCTCTGTCAGGACAACTCTCCTCCCATACTCTCCCGTGCCGGAATAGTAGGTAAGTTTCTCTTCTTTCTCCCAGCCCTGCAGGGTATGGCAGTGCTTCTCAAAGGAGCGCTGTGGCACACGAAGAATCCAGCCCTCGGACAGATCAAGCAGCTTCCGCTGTTCTGTCTGCCTTTCCAGGAGGGGTTCCCCCTCCCCAAACAGGAACAGCAGGGATTGGAACGGTTCCAACTTCAGGGTCACCTTGAATGCCTCGTCTGTTTCTTCCATCGAGATCACTGCCTTTTCCCGGCAGTCCATGGGATCGAAGACGGAAAAGCGCGGCTCCCCGCCACGGAACCAGATCGTCTCCTCCTGTTCGCCGGGGCTGATGTTGGCGATGAAATAAAGATCGCCGTCTTCTGTCCGCCGGTGTACATAACCGATCTCATCCGGGTGATGCTCAAACCGGACGTCTGGGCATTTTTGTTTTTTCAGCGTGTTCAGAAGATCCTCATATTTATCCTCCGTCACCAGAATTCTGCCTTCCTGAAGGAGCGCTTGCCCCATGCTTCGCACCTTCTCGGTGTTCGCCTGATAACCTGCCATGCCGCATGCCTTGGAGGGGAGGCTTTTCGCCGCCACTACCGTTCCTCCGTTTCGGGCAAAGCGGCAGACGGCATCCATGGTTTCCGGCGGAATCCGCTCACAGTCGATGAGAAGCAGCGTGTCATATCCTCTCTGTCCCAGGTCCTGCACGCCGTCGTCGTTGACATAGTCAAACCAGTATCCCGCCTTTTGAATCCCATTGATGCAGCGTTCTCCGAAGCGCTCGTTCAGCTTCATGCTCATATGGGTATCCGCCAGGGGCATTTTGGCCCAGATATCGTGCTGGGGCAGATAAATTGCCACCTCAGCCACCGGCTCTCCCCTCTGGAGAAAATCACTGACCCGGTTGATATAACGGCTGACCAGCGGATAATCCTTCCACCAGGTGTTGGTATGGTTGATATTGCTGGAGGCGTAGAAGGACAGCATTCCTTCGCCCTGTTCCTCGCTGTAGCTGTACCCGTGGTTTACAATCTGGTTGATCCCATCCAGGAAAATACTGTCCGCCGCTGCCTTCAGATTCTCCAGGCTTACCACAAACCTGGGGAACCGAAGCCAGGTAAAGGATTCGTTGGAGATCACAGGCTTTCCGTAGATATGGCCGGCAGAAACCGCAAGCCTCCGGTGAACCGTGTTGACCTCATAGCGGTCAAAGGCGGAGAACGTCTCACCCTCCGGGATATCTGCCGCCCCATATGCCGCCAGAATATCCCCCCAGGTGCCGTGCGCCTGGATCCTGGAGAGGGAACCGTTCTCATGGCACCATTTCGTCAATTCCTGGAAGAAATTCTCCACCGTCAGTTCCGCCATGGTCTTCTGGAAATCGTAGCGGACCTGCTCTGTCATCCCCTTGATCTCCCCCCAGAGAGCATAGAGATAGGGGCGCAGCTCATACCCGCGCCGTTTCCGGAACTCCTCGTAGAGGATCTCCGTCCAGTTATGCCCGAACACTTCAATGGAATCACAGAAAAATGCGTGGATCTTTCCCCTGCCCACCGCCTCCACGATGGGGTTGCCTCCGTAGGAGAGAAATTCCCGCAGCGCTTCCTTCCGGTTGTGGTCGATGATGGGACCGTCCCCGCCTGGCAGAGGCTTCAACACCTGCTGGCGTTTGTCGCTGGAGACGAAGAGCACGATCTTGTAGAGCCCTTCGGGAATCTCGATGGGTTCTATCTCCGTCCCCCAGGGCCACTGAAAGAGATGTTTATCCACCACCCGGTCGGTGATATCCACAATGGTCTCGGGAAGCATCCTAGCGCCTTCCATTTTGCCAAGCACAGCCCCTACCACTTTGCCATAGATCACCGTGGTCAGATCCTTCTGAAACGTCGTCGGTCCCTCCACGTCTATGGTAAAAGGAATCACACTCTGACCGGAAAGCTCCTCCGGGATAAAAGGACCGCCAAAAGGCCAGGAGGAGCCTAAAGTCAGGTCGAACTCCATCCCCCTTTTCTCTGTCTCCTCCGCCGCAAAGCGGATCAACTCCATGTATTGGGGCGACAGATACCATTGATTTTTCACACCCTTTTCCGGGTCGTCTGCCATGAGCGGATAGAGGATCTGGAGTTCCACTCCGCCCATCTCTGCCCGCTGCATCTCATCCAGCTCCCTTAAGAGCTCCTCTTTTTTGACTGCGCAGCCGTACCACCACCACCGCGTCCTGCCCCTTGCTTCCTTTCTGGGGTGGAGGAGCTGCTGCCTGATTTCTGTTTTCTTCACACAATCACCCTCCCAATCTCTTCGCTTCCGTCCCTGCTTCCTGCATGGCTTCCTGAAGCCTTCTAATATAATAACGGTAATGTTCCAGGGAAGTGGAGGGAGCTACCTGATGGTCCGTACCCGGAAGGTATCCTCCCTGACGGATCACCGGCAGGAGCCTCTGAAACTCTTGGTCAATCGCTTCCCTGCCTTCCGCAATCCTAAGCTTGTTGAAGCTTCCGATCAACTTCAGCGCCGGGAATTCTGCCCGGACCTCATTGATGTCCATCCCCGCATTCACGTCCATGGGGAGAAAGCCGTCCACCCCTGCCGCCATGAAGTTTGGAATCAGCTTTTTGAAATCGCCGTCCGTATCCACGAACACGTTTTCCACTCCTGCCGCCTTCATCTGAGGGATCAGCTTCCTGTAATAATCTCCCACAAACTCCTCAAAAAATTCCGGTGAGATCATCGGACCGTTCTTTCCGCTTAGGTCCTCCTGGAGATAGACCACGTCCGGCTGTACCACTTCCAAGATCCTTCCAAGCCATGTTTCATAAAACTTCAGCACAAAGGAATTGATCTCATGGAGCAGCTTTGGTTCGTCATAAAAGGCATAGAGATGTTCCTCAATCCCCAAAAGCTCCCTGGGAATCCAGAAAAACCCTTCCAGGTTCATCCTGAGGGAAAACTCCCCCCTCTCATGGCGTTCCACAAGGCTTCCATAAACCCGCTCAATAGCTTTCTGGGAAAAAGACTGTTCGATTTCCCTCTCGGCTTCTTCCTTCTTTTTCTTCCAGTCCTCCCATCCCCGGACCAAGGGGCGGCTGCCGTCCGCTTCCCCCAAGACCGGCACCACCAGTTTGATCCTCCTTACGGGGTCAAAGCCCAGGTAGGTTTCCAGGGCAAGCACCCCTTCCCCCCAGCCTGCCCTCAGATACCGTTCTTCTTCCGGCTCCTTCCTGGAGGTAATTGGATCCGCCAGCTCCCTTGGAAGCCCCTCCTCCACAAAGCGCATAAGGGTCAGATCCCAGGGATAAAAGGTTTCCTCCACGGCTCCTCTTCCCTCAGGGCGTCCAAAATTCAGCGTCTGCCTCTCCCGTTCTCTGTTTGTCATACCTTCTCTGCCCTCCTAACTCAGCGCCTGCCTCAAATCATCGATCAGCACGTCCGCGCCTTCCAGACCGCAGTAAATCCGGATCAGTCCCCGGCAGCCTTCGTCGAGATTCAGGAACTGGAGATCTTCCTTCGTATATTCCATCAGCGGACAGAGTGCCAGGCTCTCAAATCCACCCCAGGAACATCCGATCTGAAAGACCTTCAGGCGGTCAATGACCCGGATTGCCTCTTCCGGTTCTCCCTTCAGTACAAAACTCAGCAAGCCGGTATTCCCTTTCTGCTGCTTTGCGATCAATTCTGCCTGGGGATGGCTCTTAAGGCTCGGATAGAAAACCTTCCTCACCCGCCCGTGATTTTCCAGAAATGAAGCCACTTCCATAGCCGTCTCCTGATGCTTCTCCAAGCGCAGCGGCAGGGTACGGAGTCCCCGGATAGCAAGCCATGCCTCCATGGGTCCTAAGATCCCCCCGAACAGCTCCCGGATCGTATGTTTGATCCGTTCTCCCAGTTTCCCATCTTTAACCACCAGAATCCCGCCGATCATATCACTATGTCCTCCGATATATTTTGACATGGTATGCATGACAATGTCAATTCCCATCGTCAGAGGTTTTTGGTACAACGGTGTACAGTAGGTATTGTCTAGATAAGTCTTCACCCCATGCCGCCCTGCAATTTCCGCTACTCCGCAAAGATCCGTCACTGTGAACACAAAAGTAGCTGGACTTTCCAGAAGGATCAAGGATGTCTTCTCCGTAATCATCCCCTCCAGCTTTTGAAGGTCCAGCCCATCCCAAAAAGAGACGCTCATATCCAGATTCGGGAGCAGATACTGCCGTAGGATATTCTTGATCGGCTGGTATACATCCCGCATACAAATGATGTGGCTGCCTGCGCGGCAGGTAGCCAGGATCGCCGCGGAGGCGGCAGCCATCCCGCTTGCAAAAGCGATTCCGGCTGCCCCTTCCTCCAGAGCTGCTACCTTTTGTTCCAGGATCTCCACCGTGGGATTTCCATCCCTTCCATATACAAAAGAGCCTGTCTCTTCCCGGTTTTTATAATCCTCATAACAGTCAAATACGTGCAGGGAGTTCAAGAATACAGGGGGCACCACCGCATTCAGGTAATCCTTGGGATGTTCTCCCAAATGCGTCACTGCCATTCTCTCTGTTTTCATCGGTTCTCTTTACTCCTTTACTGCTCCTGCCGTCATACCGGCGACAATGTATTTCTGCATCACTGCAAACATGACAGCGGTGGGAAGCAGAGCCATGACACCGCCTGCCATCAAGAGTCCCCACTCTACGTTGTACTTGCCGATCAACGTTTTCAGTCCTACCGGGATCGTCCACATATCCGGCGTGCTGATGAAAATCGTTCCTGCGATCAGCTCGTTCCATGCACCGATAAAGCCGAATACGAAGACGGATACAATGCCCGGAAACATGATCGGGAGCACAATCTTGAACAGGGACTGAAGCTTCGTACAGCCGTCCACCCGGGCGGATTCCTCCAGGGTCACCGGAATCCTCTCAAAGAAACTCCGCATGGTGATGGCGCAGAAGGGCAGGTTCACCGCCACATAATAGATGAAAAGCCCTGCATGGGTATTGATCAGCCCCATCCGTGAAAAAATGATGTAGAGCGGAATAATAACCAGGATTCCCGGTATCATCTGTGTCACGAGGAAAAAGAGGATGATCGCCGTTTTTCCTTTAAATTTATATCTTGCAAGACTGTATCCTCCCAAAATGGACAGGAACGTAACCACCAGCGCAGACGTCACAGAGACCAGAAGGCTGTTTTTAAACAGAACGCCGTAGTCGTATTGGGAAAACAGATCTGCATAATTCTGCCAGGTAAAGAGATGGGGATAGTATGTGATATTCTGTAAGTCCAGAATCTCGTCGCTGGTCTTAAAGGAGGTCGCCACAATCCAGTAAATCGGCAGTACGACCATCAAAAAGAAAATTACCAATATCACGACCCGGATGATCGTCCCCACATTACGCTTTGCATGTCTGCTCATCAAAAATCACCTGCCTTATCATATTTTGTAATCTTCAGGAATATCAAAGCATACAGTCCCAAAACAACCATGAGCACCACTCCGATGGCTGCCGCAAAGCCAAAGTCATAGGAGCTGAACGCACTGGAGTACATATATGCGGGAAGGGTCTGGGAACTGTTGGCGGGACCGCCGTCTGTGATCACAACCACCAGATCGAAGGAGTTGAAGATCCAGATTGTCCTCAAAAGCACCGTGGAGATCAGCGTCGGCTTAATGTAGGGAAGCGTAATGCTGAAGAACCGGCGCACCACTCCGCAGCCATCCATCTCAGCCGCCTCATATACATCTTCAGGAATGGACTGCAGCGCTGCCAGGATCATGATGGCAAAGAACGGGATCCCCATCCAGATCATTGCAATAATCACGACTGCCAGGGAAAAGCCCGGTGTTCCAAGCCAGGCGATCTTGTCATCTATGATTCCAAGGTTCATCAGAAGATTGTTGACGATTCCGTACTCTCCGTTGAAAGACCAGCGGTAGATCAAACCGATTACAAATCCTGAAAATGCCCAGGGGAGGAATACCACAGACTGATAAAGGCTTCTGCCCCGGAACGGTTTGTTCAGCGCCATTGCCAGCGTCAATCCCAGCAGGAACTGTCCCAGCACGGATACAACCACATAGATCACCGTATTCCTGATGATCATTCCCATATCCTGGTCGTCGAAAAGCTTTGCAAAATTCTCAAGCCCGTTAAAGGTGATATCGTTTGGCGCCGTCAGCTTGTAATTCTGGAATGCCATGATCAGGCTGTTGATCAGCGGATAGCCGAATAACAGCAGCAGCACCACGAGAACCGGCAGCAAAAACAGCCAAGGTTCCATCTTCTTTTTCAGTTTCATGTTCATGCCTATTTCACGCTCCTTTTTCCATCTCTTGACTTTTCAAAATGTTCCGGCGGTAAACAGAAAAAGGAGGGCGATTTTCGTTTTCACGTAAAATGCCCCCCTTCTTTTCTGGTCTGTCCGGTTAAACAGCGGTTGCCCGCTGATCAATTACTGCAGCGTCTTCGGAGATTCGATGGTAGAGCCTTCGTTTTCTTCCAGATAAGTCTTCATTCTGGAGGTCAGCTCCTCTCCAAGTCCATCAACCTTCCTGAGATGAATCCCGATGCCATCCTCCGCATGAAGAGGCACAATCCCCACCAGAATGCTGTCTTGGGAGCTATGCAGCTGTGCGAGCATGCAAAAATTCCCTATTCCATTCTGCCGGAACAGAGCCTGACGGAGGAGCTGCTAGGTGAGTATTCCCTGCTCCTCCTGCCTGAGGTCTATGTCATTGAAGAAAAGACCTGTGCCCTTTTGGAACGCTTTGTGGAACAGGGCGGGATTCTCATCTCTTCCGGTCAGAGCGGTCTTTGGAACCGGGATTCCACCAGGCGGTCCAAATCCTCCATCGCCCATCTTCTTGGCACAGGCAAAAGCGTGATCCATGAGGAGTACGCCGCCAACCGCTGGTCTGCTTATCTGAAAAACACGGGAAAGACAAGCTTTCACGGCCTGCTCTCCTGCACGACTCCTCCGGTGAGCGAGCATTTCATTGAGACAGACTGCCAGGAGGACGCCGCATCCCTGCTGGAGTTCCTCCTTCCCTGCGTCGCATGCGACTTTGACCATTGGGTCAACTGGTGGAGCCCGCCGCCCGGACAGGCATTCCACCATCCGGCTCTGGTGCGCCGCCCTTATGGCAGGGGAACCTCCTATTACTTTGCCTTCGACTTTTTTACCATGGCTTCCTTAAATTCCTTCCAATATCCCAAGGAACTGTTTGCGGATCTTCTGGCGCTTTCGGAACTGGCTCCTGCAATCCGCAATCGGACGGAGATTCCAGACATTCTCCGCACCGCTTATTTCGAAACGGAGGACTCCTACATCGTCCACCAGATTTCCATGCTGGCGAAGCAGTTCCACGGAAATAGTTCTCCGGTAAGCGGTGGTCTTCTGGAGATTCCGGAACCCGTCACAGAGGCAAGGGTGGTCTACCCCTTCCCGATGGAGCTTAGCGCAGAGCAGGAGAACGGCTGCAGCGTGATTCGTCTTCCCGACCTCTCCCTCCAGCAGATCATCCTTGTGAAGAAATCCCTTTCCAAAAGGAGGTAGTCTCTATGAACAACCGCGAACGCTTTCAAGCTATTCTCCACGGAAGATCTGCTGACCGGATGCCGGCTGTGCATTTCGGATACACCCCGGAGGTAGTCAAAAAATGGGTGGAAGAAGGGCATCTTCCCAAAGACCTTCTGGATCTTGAGGACTATTCCTACGAGCTGGAGGATGTGATTTCCGCAAAACTGGGGTTTGACTTTGGGCTGCACGCCAGCCGGGTAACCACTACCGAGCTGTTCCCTTTTTTCCAGGAACAGTTGGTGGAAACCATGGAAAATGGTTTTGAAAAATGGCTGAACTGTGATGGAGTCATCGTCCTCTCCAAACAGGACGCAGGCTCCATTCCCGCGGAAATCGACCACCTGTTAAAAGACCGTGCCTCTTGGGAAACTTACTACCTGCCAAAGCTCGTCTACTCAGAGGAGCGCTTCTCCCAGGAAGAAGCGGAGCATATCAAGGCGGAACGGCAGCGTGGCAATCCTGTCGGGCTGCACTGCGGCAGTCTTTTCGGACGCATCCGGGACTATCTGGGGATCGTAGGTTTCAGCTATCTCCTTGCAGACGACGAGGAACTCGTCCAGGAAATTTTCCATACGGTGGGCAGCCTTTGCCTGAAGGCGGTGGAGCGCACGCTTGAAACTGGACTTTCCTTCGACTATGGACATTTCTGGGAGGATATGTGCTACAAAAACGGCTCCCTGGTTTCCCCAAAGCTGTTTGAGACCTACACAGCCGATTATTACCGGAAGATTACCTCCCTGCTCCTGCGCCACGGAATCGACTTGGTAAGCGTAGACTGCGATGGAAAAATCGATGATCTGATTTCCATCTGGCTTTCCTGCGGAGTCAATACCATGTTTCCCATTGAGGTGGGAACCTGGGATGCCAGCATAGAGCCTTGGCGAAAAACTTACGGACCATCCCTCCGGGGAATCGGCGGGATGAAAAAACAGCTGTTCGCCCTCTCCTATGAGGACATTGACCGGGAGATCGAACGGCTGAAGCCTCTGGTCGCCCTGTCCGGATACATTCCCTGCCCGGATCACCGGATTCCGGAGGATGCGCGCTTCGAGGTCGTCCAGTATTACTGTGAAAAGATCAAAGAAATTCTGTAAAGCCAAATGGGGCTGTTCGATTCCGAACAGCCCCTTCGCCTTTGTCGCTCCTTATTCCCGAATTTTTGCATACATCTCCAGATCCAGATCCACGATGCTGTCATAATTCTTCAGCGCTTCCTCCACATTCCGTTCCTTCATCCTCTGTACCATAGAGACATGATATGGAAAGGTCTTCAGCAGGATGGCCTCATAGTCATAGCCGATGGATTTGAAATACCCATACAGCTCATCATCAAAGGATTCATACATGATGATCATATTCCATACCAGATTTGAAATCTCACGGTTGCCGTAGGATTCCACCAGATAACGATGGAACTGATGATCCATATCTTTGGGCATAATCCCAAGCTGCGCCACTGCGTTCATCTGGACTGCAATCTGCTCCAGATGATCCAGCCGTTCCTCGCTGATCGTGGGAATGACCTTCTGCAAGCTGTATCTTTCCAGCACGTTCTTGATCTCGAACAGCTCCAAAAAATTCTTCAGTGCAAGGCTGATATGGAGCTGCCTTCCCTCCACATAATCAGCCACATAGGTTCCTTTCCCCACTTCCACGTAGATGACTCCCTGGTTTGCCAGCTCCCTGATCGCTTCCCGGAGCGTTGGACGGCTTACCTGCCATTTTGCTGCCAGAGTCCTCTCGCCCGGCAGCCGGTCGCCTGGTTTCATATTGTTCTCTTTGATAAACTGGTAGATTTTCTCAGCCAGTTGGGAATAAAGCACCTGCTTATTGTCTGTCGCATTTTTCATATCGCCTTCTCCTTTACCGGTCTGACCACCTAATGTCATTATAACCTCCCCGGAGGCATCCGTCAAGGGAAAACGTTTCCTCATTTGACTTTAGGAAATTTTAACAAAATATTTTGAAAAATATGGATGACAAGCTCCGCAAAAAATGGCATACTGGAGAAAACGAAAAAGGAGGAGATTCCCATGAAAATTTTGTATAAGGATCCGGAAGACCATACCTTGTGCGTCATGGAGGTCACCGGCACTACCTACTATCAGGAGGAGGGGATCCTGGAATTTACCGGAGACAGTGACATCGGAATCCAGGTCAGCGAAGCAGAAGCCGAGAAGGTTGTCCGGCTGCTCTTTGATACCGATCAGGCGGACTTGACAAATTACAACACCTGCGTAGTAGAAATGGAGTTCGAGGACGACGAAGACGACGAGGAGGATCTGGATGATTTCTTCGATGACCTTCTGGACAATGAAGACGAAGACGGATACCGTCTGCCTCACCGGATCGCATTTCCGAAGAAATAAATGTTTAGACCAAAGCCCCGGGCAAGGGAACACCGAAATACAGGGTGTCTCTTGTCCGGGGCTATACAGTTCTTGACCTTACTTATTTTCAGGGTTTTCTATGGCATTCGGAAAACGTATCGAAATCCTTGTCCCGTTTCCCACGGAGCTTTTCAGCTCAATATCCGCATGATGGAGTATGGCTCCATGCTTGACGATGGACAGTCCAAGCCCTGTGCCGCCGGTCTCCCGGGAATGGCTCTTATCCACACGGTAGAACCGCTCGAAGATCCGTTCCTGATCCTCTTTTGCGATGCCGATCCCATTGTCGCTCACCGTCCATTCCGCTCCTTCCGGGGTTCGGCGAATGCTCACATGAACCCAGCCCCCATCCTCGTTGTATTTGATGGCGTTGTCTGTCAGATTAAAGAACATCTCATAGAGCAGATGGTGAACCCCATGGATGCAGATCTCCTCTTCTCCGTTGAAAGACATGGAAATATGCTTCGTCTTGGCATAACTTTCCAGATTCTGCATGGCATCCGCCGTCAGCTCTGAGATATCCACCGTCTCAAAGGGCATTTCGCTCTCATTCTCGTCCAGCCTGGAAAGCTCAATGATATCCTCCACCAGCGTGGTCAGACGGCTTGCCTCATGATAGATACGGCCGGCAAACTCTGTCATATCCTCCGGTCTCACCATGCCGTTCTTCATGATCTCCGCATAACCGGAAATGGACATCAGCGGTGTTTTAAGTTCATGGGACACATTCGCAGAAAACTCCCGTCTCAATTTTCCAGTGTCCTCCAGTTCTTTCATCTGATTCCTGATCTGCCGATTCTGCTCATCCACCCGCATAAGAAGCGGGCGGAGTTCCTCATATTCCACTTTTTTCAGTGGCTCCTCCAGATTGAGCTCATTGATGGGCTCGATCAGTCTCTTCACCTGAAGATTCACAAAAAATACTGACAGTACCAAGACGACTGCAAGAACGCCCAAGATCCAACCCACGCTGTCCCAGATCACAGTCAGGAAGCCTCCTGCTCCTTCCAGAGTAATCCCGGTTTCCTTCCATACATGTCTGTAGATCACGATCCCAGCCGCCGCAAAGGAAATCAGCACAGTCAAGATCACTAGGACACAGATATGGTGCCAAAGCTTTCGTTTCATTTCACTTCCCCTATTCGATATCCCACGCCGCGCACAGTCTCCACCAGCTTTCCGCTTTCTCCCAGCTTCTGGCGGAGGGAACGGATGTGGACATCCACAGTCCTGGTTTCCCCGCCAAAATCATATCCCCAGATATGACCCAGAAGCTGATCTCTAGTAAGGACGATCCCTCGATTTTCCATCAGATACCGAAGCACCTCGAATTCTTTCAGGGTCAGCTCTACCTTCCTGCCGTTCTCCGTCACTTCCCTGCGATTTACACTGATAACAATGGAGGCATACTTCAAGACAGTGGGTTCCCCCTGTTTCCCGGTACGTCTGAGCACAGCCTTGACTCTGGCAATGAATTCCATCATCCCAAAGGGCTTCGTGATATAGTCGTCTGCTCCTCCGTCTAATCCACGGACCTTGTCAAACTCAGCCCCCTTGGCTGTCACCATGATCACCGGTATCTCCCTGGTGGATTCCTGATCCTTAAGTCTGGACAAAATCTGATATCCATCCTCCCCCGGAAGCATAATATCCAGAAGAATCAATTCAGGACGCTCATTTGCAAGCGCCCTGAACAGTTCTTTTCCCGAATCCAGTCCCATTGCCTCATACCCGATGGTAGTCAGGGTATATACCAGCAATTCCCGTATATTTCTCTCATCTTCCACGCAGAAAATCATGCCTGTTCCTCTTTTTCTCTCCTAATTCTTACTACATTGCCTTTGGTAATACATAAGCGGAACGTTCCTTTTCCAGCATCGCCTCAAACTCCTCATTCTTGCCGGAACGCACCTGCCCCAGAAAGCTATGGGTGTCGTAGGCATCCTCCTGTACCTGCATGATACAGACTGCCACGTTGGAGCAATGGTCTGCGATACGTTCCAGGCTGGTGGTGACATCGGAAAGGATGAAGCCCATTTCGATGGTGCACTGTCCCTCCTGGAGCCGGTTGATATGGCGCGTCTTCAGCTCCTGATTCAGTTCATCGATCACCTCTTCCAGGGGTTCGATGGTTCTCGCAAGCTGTGCATCCTGATTTTCAAACACTTTACAGGTTCTGACGACAATCTCTGTCACAGCATTCATCAGAACTCCCAGCTCTTCCCTGGCATCCTTGGAGAAGTTCAGCTTCTTGCTGTTCATCTCTCTGGCTGCTTCCATGATATTCACACCATGATCGGAAATTCTCTCAAAATCTCCAATACAGTGAAGCATAATGGAGACCAAATGGCTATCCGCTTCCGAAAGGTTCTTTCGGCTTAGCTTCACCAAATAGGTTCCAAGCTCATCCTCATAGCGGTCCACCTTCTGTTCGATCTTCTCTACCTCTTCCGTCTTCTCGTTGTCATAATCTGCCATCAGACCAATTGCAGTCTCAAGACATTTCTTCGCTTCCTCCGCCATACGGGAGGATGCATGCCGGCTCTGCTCCAATGCAAAGCCAGGCTGCTCCAGAAATCGGGAATCCAGGGTGAGGAACTCCTGCTCCTCCTTGGATACCTCTTTTTCTGCCTTGTCCCGGATCGTAAGGGTCGCCAGCTTTTCCAATCCTTTGGAAAACGGCAGCAGAATCAAGGTGGTAAACACATTAAACATACTGTGGATCACCGCAATACCTGCCGGGATCGCAGCCTGCTCCATAAAGCTGAAATCAAAGAACAGATGGAGCAGATAATACAGGCTCATAAAGATAATCGTTCCAATAATATTGAAATACAAATGTACCATGGCGGCTCTCTTTGCATTCTTCTTCGCACCGATGGCGGACAGAAGAGCCGTCACACAGGTACCGATGTTCTGCCCCATGATAATCGGAAGCGCCGCGCTGTAAGGCACTGCGCCTGTCAAGCAGAGTGCCTGGAGGATTCCCACAGAAGCAGACGAACTTTGAATAATCGCCGTCAGAACCAAACCTGCCAGCATTCCCAAAAGCGGGTTGGAGAAACGGGTCAGGATGCTGGTAAATTCCGGCACCTCAGCCAGCGGCTCCACTGCACCGCTCATGGTCTCCATTCCGAACATCAGAACCGCAAAGCCTACCATGATCATTGCGATGTCTTTCTTCTTTTCACTCTTCGCAAACATGATGATCGCCACACCGATCAGGGCAAGAATGGGTGAAAAAGAGTTTGGATTCAAAAGCTGGATAAAGAAGTTGTCGCTCTCAATTCCCGAAAGGGATAAGATCCAGGAAGTTGCTGTCGTGCCGATGTTGGCTCCCATGATGACGCCCACCGCCTGGGATAATTTCATGATTCCAGAGTTTACAAAACCTACCACCATGACTGTAGTAGCGGAAGACGACTGAATGACTGCCGTCACCCCAGCTCCCAAAAGTACCGCTTTGAGGGGGCTGGAGGTCAGATTCTCCAAGATCCTTTCCAGCTTACCGCCGGATACCTTTGACAAGCCCTCTTCCATCACACTCATTCCGTACAAAAACAGGGCCAATCCGCCCACGAGGGTTAAAATACTAAAGAAATCCATATGTTCCTCCCATATTTTCTCTTTGTTTTAGTCTGGTCAGATTGACCAACCTATAAATATTGTAGGGAAGCTTTGTAAAAAATAAGAGTGGCTTATGTAAAATTTATGTAAAATCATGGTGAAGTTCCTGAAAATCTGCAATCCACCGATCCGCCTTTTGTTTCATCCTTTCCCACAGGAAATCGGAATTCCTATCGAGAACAGCGACGGCATAAAAACCGCCCATCTTCGCTCCCTCGATCCCAGCCAGGATATCCTCATAGACCGCGCATTGCTCCGGTTTTAACCCTAACCGTTCTGCTGCCAGGAGATAGACGTCGGGAAACCCCTTTCCCCTCCGCACCTCCTTCACCGTCACATAGGCGTCAAAAAAGCCATCGATCCCGTTGTGCTGAAGGCAGGGGATGAACAGGTTTTCATCGGAGGAGGTGGCTGAGGCAATCTTCACTCCCCGCTTTTTAAGCTCTCGCAGGTATTCCTTTACTCCGGGTTTCAGCCCCACGGTATGGCTGTAGGCGTAAGCCGCCATATCCTTCCATTCCTTTATCAGCTCACTTGGAGTATCGGAAAGGTGAAAGCGGCTGATCGTATATTCCGCAGCCGCCTGAAAAGAAAGCGGTGTGATCGCCTCCAGATAGTCCATCGGCACCTCGATCCCCCGCTTTCCCAAAAATGCATAATCAATTTCCCTCCAGACCCCCATGGAGTCCAGAAGGGTTCCGTCCAGGTCAAAAATCGCTCCTTCAAACTGTTCCATCGTCTTCCTCCTATTTGTGATATGTCCTATTCTACCACAAACGCCGAAGAAATCCAAAAAGAACTTTACTCCTCTTCTCCTTTTTTCTGCACTGCCGCCTGAATGAATCCTCCGAACAGCGGATGGGCGTGGTTTGGTCTTGACTTGAATTCCGGATGCGCCTGGGTTCCGATAAAGAAGGGATGATCCGAAATCTCAATCATTTCCACAATGTGCCCGTCCGGGGAAAGACCTGAGAGCAGCATTCCCGCTCCTTTGAGCTTCTCCCGGTAGTTGTTGTTCACCTCATAGCGGTGACGGTGGCGTTCCGCAATCTCCTCCTTCCCGTAAAGGCGGTAAGCCAGGGATTCTTTTTTCAACATACAGGGATAGGAGCCTAAGCGCAGCGTCCCTCCGATGTCCTCCACACCGTTCTGATCCGGCATCAGGTCGATCACCGGATGCAGCGTCTCCGGGCAGAACTCGCTGGAGTCCGCGTCCCGGTACCCCAAGACGTCCCTGGCAAATTCCACGATCGCCATCTGCATCCCCAGGCAGATTCCAAGATAGGGGATCTTCTGTTCCCTGGCATATCTGGCAGAAAAGATCATTCCTTCCGTCCCTCGTTTTCCAAAACCGCCTGGTACCAGGATTCCATGTACTCCCCGGAAGACCTCCGAAAGATTCTCCTCCGTCACTTCCTCAGAGTCCACCCATTTGATGCTGACGCTGGCGCGGCTGGCAATTCCTCCGTGCTTTAATGCCTCCACCACGCTTAAGTAGGCATCATGAAGCTGCGTGTACTTTCCGACTAGGGCGATGGTCACCTCCGTGGTGGGATGGCGCAGCGCCTCCACCATGGAAATCCAGTCCCCGAGATCCGGCTTAGGGCAAGGCAGCTTCAAGCACTCCAGCGCCGCCTGGGCGAGATGTTCCCGTTCCATGGCAAGGGGCGCCTCATAGAGGTATTCCACATCCAGGTTCTGGAGCACATGATTGCTGGGAACGTTGCAGAACAAGGCGATCTTGTCCCTGATCTCATCGGTCAGAGGACGACCGGAACGGCAGACCAGGATATCCGGCCAGATCCCCATCCCCTGCAGCTCCTTCACGCTCGCCTGGGTGGGCTTCGTCTTCATCTCCCCGGATGCCTCCAGATAGGGGATCAAGGTCACATGGATCAGGATCGCGTTCTCATGCCCTACGTCGTGCTGGAACTGACGGATTGCTTCCAGGAACGGCTGGCTCTCGATATCCCCCACGGTTCCTCCCACCTCAATGATGGCGATCCGGTTTTCCTCAGGATTTCTCCCCTGGTAAAAACGGCTCTTGATTTCATTAGTGATATGGGGAATCACCTGCACAGTACCTCCGCCGTAGTCCCCATGACGCTCCTTCTGCAGGACGGACCAGTAGATTTTTCCGGTGGTCACATTGGAATTCCGATCCAGGCTCTCATCGATGAACCGCTCGTAATGCCCCAAATCCAGGTCTGTCTCCGTGCCGTCATCCGTTACGAACACCTCCCCGTGCTGAATGGGGTTCATGGTTCCCGGGTCTATATTAATGTAGGGATCGAATTTCTGCATGGTCACCTGGAAGCCCCTCGCCTTCAGAAGCCTTCCCAAAGACGCCGCTGTGATTCCCTTCCCCAAGCCAGAAACCACGCCGCCTGTCACAAATACATATTTTACTGCCATCCTTATGTCCTCCTTTTTTACGTGACAACCCGCTTTCCCGGACTTTTCCTATAAAAAAGGTGTCAAAATCAGCACAACGCTGAAATTGACACCTTTGTCACGTTCCTCATCTCATTTTTACTGGTATACTATACGCTATTTTGGAGGATTTGTAAAGAAAAATTTCACGGCTGCAGTGCAAAATTTGCACGGCTGAGGGACAACGGCAAGTCCCTTCTTTCCACTGTCCGGTATACCATCGGTCCCAACAGGTTCGTCAGATTGTTCCGAAGTTGAAAGGAAAGCCGTTTTCCCTTCTTCTGCCTGGGAATTCTCACCGTCTTGACGCCATTCCTGCCGTACCGCCTTTGGGCGATCAGCGTGGAACCGTTTCGGATGTACAGCGTCGTATGGCTGTATACATAGACCTGAACCCTCGTCGTCCCTTCATTGATGGCAGACAAAACCTTGGGTTCATAGGTCAGCGGCTTTCCCTTTTCTTTCTTCTCCCTGCCCTTCTCCGCCGCCAGGACATTCGTGGATGTCAGCATCACGACGACCAAAAGGAACAACAGCATAATCACAGCAATCCTGATTCTTTTCCCCATAAGATTTCCCCCTTTCCCCAAAGAAACCTTCAACCCCTCATTTAACAACGAGAAACCTACATAAAGGAACAGTGATCTTTCTGATAAATTTATCATATCTCAAGAAAATAATTCTGTAAATCATAGAAAACTTAAGTTTTTTGGATATATTCTTAATTTTTCACTTCGTACTTCTTAAAAAAACCGTTTTGCAGAAATTACGATCTTGTTCCGTCCCCTTTGAGGCAGACCGCCAGCAGCAGACCATCGAACATTGCATATCCTGCATCTGCAAACACACAGGGCAGCACGATGCTGGTGACTGGCAGAAGCCCGAAATTCATGAGGATTCCGTAGGCAAAGCGGAATCCAAAGATTCCAACTAATACATAAAATCTGCTTTTCATAGACGGGTTTCTTTTTGCCCTGCGGATGAAACCGAATATCAGAAGAATCTGCAGGATCCCAATCGCCAGGAAAATGATACTCCCGAAATTTCCTTTTATAAATGCCGGAAAGTATTCTCTGTAGCCGTCCGGGAGTTGTAAAATATCCAGTTGTCTGCCCGTACCCGGCAGCATCAAGCCTGCTGCATAAGCCTGTTCCGAACCCATGACCGAGTCCGCAAAGAGCCGCTGCCAAAGATAATTTCCAGAAACCGCAATTTGAAGGATGCCCGCTCCCAGCACGCTTCCGAATTGAGCTCCATCATTCCCAGTATGTATGCCAAACAAAAGACCAGCTGAATCCTGTCATCCACAATCCCATTTCTCACGAATAAAAACAAGTGAAGGATCGTGTTGAACCCACAGGCGACCGCTATAACCACCTTTGGATTCCCCCAAAAGCCTCTGCCTACACCAGTGTGTCGGGCAAAATAAACAGCTATGACAGGCAAAAGGAAGCAAAGCCCCATCTTAACTGCATCTCCCATCCCTCTG
>DVFT01000228.1 GCA_018713105.1 Candidatus Limivivens merdigallinarum
AAATATTTCCGTCGTTTGCAGCAACCATATTCCTGTCGTAGATGCGCTTTCCGATGTCACAAATCTGTTTTTTGATTTCATACTCGTTAATAGCCATGAGATAAATCCTCCTTACGTGTTTGTTTGTGTTGTTTTATTTTTGATTGTCTCCATTCTATCATGGTTTATAGGAAAAAGCAACTGCTTTCTCAATCTTTTTCATAAAAGCCCAAAGCCCCAAGCTGCGGGCTTTTGTAGGAATTTACCATTCGTGTTCCGCAACCCCACACAAATCCACATAATCCCAATTTTCATCTTTCCCGGTTATCCCGCATTTCCCGTGTTTTTTCATCACTTTCTCCTTGCTTTTTTCCAATTATCGGTTACAATAGAAGGGACTCTGCGTATTTTATGGCACAGCTGCGGAAGCTTGCTTCCGCGTGCTGCAATTTGATTATTATAAGAAAGGTTTGACGAAGATGATTAGTGCAAATAATGTAACTCTAAGAATTGGCAAAAAAGCCCTATTTGAAGATGTCAACATTAAGTTCACCGAGGGAAACTGCTACGGTCTGATCGGCGCCAACGGAGCCGGGAAATCCACCTTTTTAAAAATCCTTTCCGGGCAGCTGGAGACCACAAAAGGGGATGTGTCCATCACACCGGGGCAGCGTCTTTCTGTCTTGGAGCAGGATCATTTTAAATACGACGAATATCCGGTACTGGATACCGTTATCATGGGTAACCAGCGCCTCTATGATATCATGAAAGAAAAAGAAGCTATTTATATGAAGGAAGACTTCTCTGACGAAGACGGCATCCGCGCCAGCGAACTGGAAGGGGAATTTGCGGAGATGAACGGCTGGGAAGCGGAATCCGATGCCGCACAGCTTCTGAATGGCCTTGGCATCGCCCCTGAATTCCACTACACCCTCATGAAGGATCTGAACGGTAACGAGAAGGTAAAGGTTCTTCTGGCAAGAGCGCTTTTTGGAAATCCCGACATCCTGCTTTTGGACGAGCCTACCAACCATCTGGACCTGGATGCCATCAGCTGGCTGGAAGAATTCCTGATTAATTTTGAAAACACCGTCATTGTAGTGTCCCACGACCGTTATTTCCTAAATAAAGTTTGTACCCACATTGCAGATATCGATTACGGGAAAATCCAGCTTTACGCCGGAAACTATGATTTCTGGTATGAGTCCAGCCAGCTTCTCATCCGCCAGATGAAAGAAGCGAACAAGAAAAAGGAAGAAAAGATCAAAGAGCTGCAGGAATTTATTTCCCGTTTCAGCGCCAATGCCTCCAAGTCCAAGCAGGCAACTTCCAGAAAACGTGCTCTGGAAAAAATCCAGTTGGAAGAGATCCGTCCTTCCAGCCGAAAATATCCTTACATCGATTTCCGTCCCAACCGCGAAATCGGAAATGAGGTTCTGACCGTAGAGGGCATCAGCAAAACCATTGATGGCGTGAAGGTTCTGGACAATATTTCCTTCATTCTGGGACACAACGACAAGGTTGCCTTTGTAGGCAGCAACGAGCTTGCCAAGACCACGCTCTTCCAGATCCTTATGGGAGAAATGGAACCTGACGAAGGCACCTATAAATGGGGCGTCACCACTTCCCAGGCGTATTTCCCGAAGGACAGTTCCAAGGAGTTTGACAACGATCTTATCATCGTGGACTGGTTAACCCAGTATTCTGAAATCAAAGACGTTACCTATGTACGCGGCTTCCTTGGCAGAATGCTCTTTGCAGGAGATGACGGAGTAAAGAAAGTCCGCGTGCTTTCCGGTGGTGAGAAGGTTCGCTGCCTGCTCTCCAAGATGATGATTTCAGGCGCCAACATCCTGGTGCTTGACGAGCCCACCAACCATCTGGATATGGAATCCATCACGGCTCTGAACAATGGTCTGATCAAATTTCCGGGCGTCATTCTCTTCTCCTCCCGCGACCACCAGATCGTCCAGACCACTGCCAACCGTATCATGGAAATTCTTCCAAACGGAACGATGATCGATAAGATCACTACCTATGATGAATATCTGGAAAGTGATGAAATGGCAAGAAAACGCCAAGTATACACCACCGAAAACAACCCGGAAGACAATTAAACAGGAACAATGAAAAAGGATGCCGCATTATGCAGCATCCTTTTTCGTTGTTCCTAGAGTAGGAGACCAGATCAACTGATCTCCCTCCATAATTCTCCCGCCAAAACAGCGGTAATAATCAGAAACGGTAATCTCAAGTTCTGCATCTGGCCAGTTATAAATACTGTAACCGGCTGTCCCATCAAAGCTCTTGAAGATTCCCCCTTTTATTTTCGCCCGGCCTCTATTGGAAAGCAAGGCATATTTGGGATTTCCCATCAGTACCCCGCCGGAAACCGTAAGGGTGCCGCTGTTCCCCACAACCACATGCCCTTCATTGCTGAGAGTTCCCTTTGAAAGATACAGAATTCCGTCTGGCCCATTGGAGATGGCAGGATATTTTCCCGTCTTATTTTGGGCATTTTTCGTTTCAAAGGTTCCTCCCCGGATAAAACACTTTCCGGATTTATTATAAAGGACTTCTTTTTTCCCATCAGCGCGGAATTCTCCTCCGGAAATGATGAATTTTCCTCTTCTGCCAGAGCGGTTATAGAGAATGGGATAATTTTTCGCGCAGGTATTGGTAAAGCTTCCTCCGCTGATTGCAGCCTTTCCGCCTTTTTCATTGAGCACTACATTTCCATAAGCTTTATAGAGCCCGTCTTTGATTGTAAGCGTCCCTTTATTATCAAACAGCCATTTTTTCTGGCTGACTGCAGCAAACATGCCGCTTTTGACTGTCAGGCTGCCCTCATTTGCAACCATTCCCTGATACCGCCCCTTCTCAATCGTCAGCCTTGCACGGGTTCCCACCCGAAAGAGATTGATTTTTGCAGCTTTCATCCGACCGTTTTTGATTGTCATCCAGCCATTGACCAGATTCACGGCTGCTCGGCCTTTCTTAGCTGTACAGGTATAACGTTTCCTGTCCATATCCAGGACAAAACGTTTCTTTTGATTGACAGTCAGCGTCTTTGCTGTCCTGACATTGCGAAGCAGTGTAATCGTCTGTCCGTTTTTCACTGCCCTGACAGCCTGTTCCAGCGTCCCATAGGTCACTCTTCCGATCCTGGCAGCCGGAGCGGCCGCCGCAGATCTCTCTCCAGGAGCAATCATAAGATAACATAGCACAAGGAACAGAAGGATGTTCAATTTAACGTGAATATGCATAGGTTCTCTCCTTTTGTCTTCTTGTTTTCCCTCTAAGTATCTCTTTCAGTTTCCTCCTGATTATAACAACTCTATACCATTCTTGCAACTAAGTTATACATTTTTTACCGTAGCAATGTCAATCAGTTCCAATTTCTCGATACTCGTATCCTCCAGGCTCGTAGCCAGAGCTTTTGCCGTATCCATCGCAGTGAGTACATTGACCCCTGTCTCAATAGCAGTACGGCGGATCAGGAATCCATCTCTGGAATGTTCCACTCCCTGGGGCGGCGTATCAATGACCAGATCAATCTCATGTCCAAGGATCAAATCCAAAAGGTTCGGGGATGGCTGCTCAATTTTATTAGTGCGGATCGCATGGATACCAGCTTCTTTCAGAACCTTAGCAGTCCCTCTGGTGGCAAAAATCCGATATCCGATCTTTTCAAACCGACGTGCCACCTCTATGATCTCTTTCTTATCTTCATCGCGAACGGTAATAATCATATTTTTATGCTTTGGCAAATTGATTCCGGCTCCCAGGAACGCTTTATAAAGCGCCTCATTGAAGGTTCTGGCGATTCCCAGACATTCTCCCGTAGATTTCATCTCCGGCCCAAGGCTGATATCCGCTCCCCTGATCTTTTCAAAGGAAAATACCGGCATCTTAATCGCAATATAATCCGCTTCTTTCTGCAGTCCCGGCGTGTAGCCAAGTTCCCGAATCTTCTTGCCCAGGATTACTTTCGTAGCAAGCGGAACAATGGGAATCCCCGTCACTTTGCTGATATAGGGAACGGTACGGCTGGAACGCGGATTTACCTCGATCACATAGACCTCTTCTCCGCAGACAATGAACTGAATGTTGATCAGCCCAATGACATGAAGGGATTTGGCAAGTCTTCTAGTATATTCCGTGATGGTAGCTTTTACCTTTTCATTCAGGCTCGGCGCCGGATAGACAGAGATACTGTCGCCGGAATGGATTCCGGCACGTTCGATATGCTCCATAATTCCGGGAATCAGAATCTCTTCCCCGTCACAGACGGCGTCCACCTCAATCTCCTTGCCTACCAGATATTTATCTACCAAAATGGGATGTTCCTGGGCAATCCGGTTGATAATCCCAATGTACTTGTCCACATCCTCATCGTTGATGGCAATCTGCATTCCCTGCCCGCCCAGGACATAGGAAGGACGAACCAGAACCGGATATCCCAGCTCATTTGCCGCACGGATTCCTTCCTCCGCCGTGAATACGGTACGCCCCTGAGGCCTTGGAATTTTACATTCTTCCAGAATTTCGTCGAAAAGTTCCCGGTCTTCCGCTTTGTCTACATTTTCTGCGGATGTTCCCAGAATCGGAACTCCCATTCGGAGCAATGCTTCCGTCAGCTTGATCGCTGTCTGTCCTCCGAACTGTACTACAGCCCCGTCCGGCTTTTCCATATTGACTACGCTCTCCACATCTTCCGGTGTCAATGGCTCGAAATAGAGTTTATCCGCAATGTCAAAATCCGTGCTGACGGTTTCCGGATTGTTATTGATGATAATGGTCTCATAGCCTTCTTTTTTGAACGCCCAGGTACAGTGGACGGAACAGAAGTCAAACTCGATTCCCTGTCCGATGCGGATGGGACCGGAACCCAGTACCAGGACTTTCTTTTTCCCGCTGGTTTCCACTGCTTCGTTCTCCCTTCCGAATACGGAATAGTAGTACGGCGTCTCCGCTTCAAACTCAGCCGCGCAGGTATCTACCATCTTGTAAGCCGCCACAATATTGTTCTGATAGCGCAGCTCCTTAATCTCTTCCTCCCGTTTCTGGGTCAGGGAGGCGATCACGCTGTCCGGAAATTCCAGGCGTTTTGCTTCCCGAAGAAGATCCACGGTAAGTTCCTGAGTTTTCAGTGCCGTCTCCATCTCCACCAGGATTGCGATTTTATCAATAAACCACTTGTCGATTTTGGTGATCTCATGGATCTCCTCGTAAGTCATTCCTTTCCGAAGCGCTTCCGCAATCACCCAGATCCGGCGGTCATCCACCACCTTCAGCTGTTTGCGAAGTCCATCCATATCCAGTGCAGAAAAATCATAAGACAATAGACTGTCTACATGCTGCTCCAGAGAACGGATCGCCTTCATCAACGCTCCCTCGAAATTATCACAGATACTCATGACCTCTCCGGTTGCCTTCATCTGGGTGGTCAGAGTACGCTTTGCTGTAATAAACTTATCAAACGGAAGTCTGGGAATCTTCACAACGCAGTAATCCAGCATAGGTTCAAAGCTGGCATAGGTCTTGCCGGTAATGGCATTTTTGATTTCATCCAGGGTATATCCCAGCGCAATCTTTGCTGCAACCTTTGCGATGGGGTATCCCGTCGCCTTGCTGGCCAGTGCGGAGGAACGGCTCACCCTCGGATTTACTTCAATGACGCAGTATTCAAAACTCTCCGGATGCAGTGCAAACTGCACGTTGCAGCCGCCGGTGATCTGAAGCTCGGAAATAATATTGAGTGCCGAGGTGCGGAGCATCTGGTATTCTTTATCCCCCAAAGTCTGAGACGGAGCCACCACGATGCTATCCCCGGTATGCACGCCCACCGGGTCGATATTTTCCATATTGCAGACCGTGATGCAGTTTCCATTGCTGTCACGCATCACTTCATACTCAATCTCTTTCCAGCCGGCGATACACCGCTCTACCAAAACCTGACCTACGCGGGAAAGGCGAAGGCCGTTTTCCAGGATTTCCACCAGCTCTTCATGGTTGTGGGCAATGCCGCCGCCGCTTCCCCCCAACGTGTATGCCGGACGAAGAACTACCGGATAACCGATCTTATTGGCAAATTCCACACCGTCATCCACATTCTCTACCACCAGGGATGCAGCGATTGGTTCTCCGATCTTTTCCATCGTGCTCTTGAATTCCAAACGGTCTTCCGCTTTTTTGATCGTCTCGGAGGTCGTTCCGATAAGCCGGACACCATTTTCCTTCAGAAAGCCTCTTTCCTCCAGTTCCATGGCCAGATTCAGTCCTGCCTGGCCTCCCAGGGTCGGAAGTACACTGTCGGGCTTTTCTTTTAAAATAAGCTGTTCTACCACTTCCACTGTCAGAGGTTCAATGTAGACTCTGTCTGCTATGTCCTTGTCCGTCATAATGGTTGCCGGGTTGGAATTCAAGAGGACAACCTCGATCCCTTCCTCCTTCAGGGAACGGCAAGCCTGGGTTCCCGCATAGTCAAACTCGGCTGCCTGGCCGATTACAATGGGGCCGGAGCCAATCACCAATACTTTTTTAATCTCTGGATTTCTGGGCATTATTTTTTCACCTCCATCATCTTCATAAAGCGGTCAAACAGTACGCCGGAATCTCTGGGTCCCGGAGAAGCTTCCGGATGGAACTGTACGGTAAAGATATTTTTTCCGGTATAAGCCAATCCTTCATTGGTCCCATCATTGACATTGACGAAAGCCGGAACCGCTACTTTCGGGTCCAAGTGTTCCGTATCCACCACATAGCCATGATTCTGAGAAGAAATATAAACCCGGTTATTCTCAAGATCCTTCACCGGATGGTTTCCTCCTCTGTGACCGTATTTCATCTTATGAGTATCCGCACCTGTAGCGAGAGCCATCAGCTGATGACCCAGACAAATTGCAAAAATAGGAATCTCTGTATTGTACAATTTTCCAATTTCCTCAATGATGGACGTACATTCCTTGGGGTCTCCAGGGCCGTTGGAGAGCATAATTCCGTCCGGATTGGAAGCGATGATCTCTTCCGCCGGAGTAAGCGCCGGATACACCGTCACCTCACAGCCTCTTTCATTCAGGCAGCGGGCAATATTCCTCTTGGCGCCAAAATCCATCAACGCTACCTTGGGACCATCTCCCGGGAGAACGTATTTTTCCTTGCAGGTCACCTTCTCCACCACTTTTCCTGTGGTATAGGCCTTAAGTTTTGGCAGAATTTCCTCCAGGTTGTAATGCTCATTCGTGGTGATCATTCCGTTCATTGTACCTTTTTCCCGAAGAATCTTCGTCAGAGCTCTGGTATCAATCCCTTCAATCCCCGGAATATCATATTTTTCCAGAAAATGCTGGATCGTATCCTCACTTCTGAAATTACTAGGCATTCTGGAAAGCTCCCTCACAATATATCCGTCCGGCCAGGGACGGTCAGATTCCATATCCTCATAACAAATTCCATAGTTGCCAATCAGCGGATAGGTCATTACCACTGCCTGTCCTGCATAGGACGGGTCGGTTAAAACTTCCAGATAACCTGTCATGGAAGTATTGAATACGATTTCACTGATTACCTCCCGGGTGGAACCGATGCTGGTCCCGGTAAAGACGGTTCCGTCTTCCAAAATCAGAAATGCTCTCATAAGTCACCTTTTCCTTTCTCTTATTTGGCCTTTAAAGCAACCCATGCAAAAAGGGACGAGAATAGAATCAACCTTCTATTCACTCGTCCCCCCTTACTTTTGCTCAAATTGTAAAGATTCTACCATATCTGATTTCATATTTCAACTGTTTTTTCACATTTTTCTTCACCCGGCATATTCTTTTAACAAGGAATCATGCCTGGAGACTGAAATGGCAAATGGAACAACCACCTCCCAAACCGATACTCCCGACCAGGGCACCTTACGGATCCATGTGGAATCCCTGCTGAATGCACCTGTAGAAAACGCTCGGATCGCAATTTCCTATACCGGAGAACCTGACAGCACCATCGAGGAGGTCCTCACAGACGCCAATGGAAATACGGAGATCCTAACTCTCCCCACTCCTCCTGTAGAATACAGTCTCACCCCTTCTGAAATCCAGCCCTACGCAGAATACACCTTCCGAATTACCGCTCCCGGCTTTGAACCCACGTCCATCTCGGGCGCAGAGCTCTTTTCCGGGCAGCTTGCCCTCCAGAATGTGCGTCTTAACCCATCAAGCGCCGGGGCTTTCGATAACCTTGTCATTCCCGCTCATACTCTTTTCTACGAGTACCCTCCTAAAATTGCAGAGGCTGAAATCAAACCGGTCAGCGAAACCGGTAAAATCGTCCTAAGCCGCGTGGTCATCCCCGAATATATCGTCGTGCATGATGGTTCCCCCAGAGATTCCACGGCACAGGACTACTATATCCGATACCGGGATTATATCAAGAACGTGGCTTCCAGCGAAATCTATGCGACCTGGCCGCGGTCTACCATCATTGCCAATGTGCTGGCAATTCAGTCGTTTACGTTGAACCGGGTTTATACGGAGTGGTACCGGAATCGTCAGTAATTCGGGACTGGGGAAAGAATTCATCCAGGTTGATCTTAAAGTGTACCGTGATCTCGTCCTTCTTGACTTCGATCTTCTGGATCAGCCGGTCCACCAGGACTCTCTTGGCTTCCGGGTCTGCATTGAGAAAAACATCCTGCCAGGTGGGAATCTTTTCCTTGAGCTCTTCCCAGTCATTCACAGACACCGATACGTTCTGTAAGGCTAGTTCTTTTTCCTTCACAGCCGCTTCCTGAAGCTTTAAAGATTCCTTTTGCTTCTTCATTAAAGCAACCAATTCATCCAGAGACAATGGGTACTCTCCTGACATAGCATCCGGAATCTTTCCTTCCATGATTTCAATTTTCTTTCTTATTTTATTAGCCTCTTCCTGCTCCTTTTTCACTTCCTGTTTCAGTGCCGTTTTTTCCCGGTTCTGATTTTTCTCGATTTCATCGAATACATTTTCATTTTCCTGCAGCTTGCCGATATATGCCGCAATGGTTTCAAAAATCACAGGTTCGATTTCATCCGCCCGAAACTGATATACTTTGTCATGGGGTACGCCCTGCCACGCATTCTGGCATTTATAAATTGGAATCTTACTGGCTTTCCTCTCGCCAGTCTCCTTGATCGTCCAATAGTTATATTTGCTTCCGTTGGTCAGCTTACTCCCACAGTAACCACAGTATAACACATCTATCAACGGAAGCATACCATTATTTTTACGGATCACCGTCACATTTTGGTTTTCCAGCTTTTTTATGTACTTGCTTCCCCTGAGCTTCCGCTTCTCCTGCGTCCGGTTCCATAGATCCGGTTCTATGATCTGGATTTCTTTATCCGCCTTACTTGCGATGATCCACTCTTTCGTATCCAGCCGGCGGTACTTTCCATTGACCCTTTCCCTCCTCTTGTATGCAGTATATCCGGCGTAAATCGGGTTCGTCAGAATACTGGTAATCGTCCCGGATTTCCATACTCCGTTCGACGCCAGTTCCCTGTACTTGCTATTCTTGTTCAGTTCCTTTGCGATTTTGGCAGAGCCAAACTCTTTGTTAAGCGACAAGCTGTAGATGTACTGTACAAGCTCCGCTTGCTCCGGAACCACTACCAGATGTTTCAGCGCCCTCCCATGCTTGCTGATTTCCCCGGAATAATCCAGTTCATATCCAAAGGGTGCTTTCCCTCCCATAAATTTTCCCTGCTCTACCAGCTTCTGGGCAGTATCCTTTACCCTCATACCAGTATCGGCGCTGCTTTTCTGCGCATTGGCATACCGGAAGGTGAGCATCATCTGCCCCATAATATCATCCGCTTCCGGGGAGATACAGCCGTCCTTGACCGTGTAGACATCAACACCGAGATTCTTTAACGTCATAATGTATACTGGAGTATCCCACATCAAACGTCCGACACGGTCGTCCTTATAGGGAACCAGAATGTCGAATTCCTTATTCTTCGCATCCTGCAGAATCTCCTGGAGGACTTCTCTCTGTGAAGCAGTATTTTTGTATGCGCTTTTGCTCCCTTCGAAGTATTCCTTTTCATCTAAGCTCCAGTCTTCATGCTTTTGTATATATTCAATCAGAATTTTTCTCTGGACTGATAAATCCCCGTCTGCATCTAGCTGCTGGTCGGAGCTTACCCGGAGAAGCATACGGATTCTTTTCACGGTAATTGTCCTCCTTTTTCTAATCTTTTTGGAAAAAGCAGGGAAACTGTTCCCTGCCTTTTCCGGTCAGCCTTAATGCTGGAGCTGATGCTTGAGTTCCATTGAGAGTATCTTCTTCACGTCCTCTTTTACAGCCTCCGTTTCAGATGCTTTCTCTGGAAAGACAATTACCAACTTGTATTTTTTTTGGATACTATCGTTTCCTTTGGATTTTGAGGTGGGCATTTTATAACTCCGAGTCCTATTTTTCACAGGAATTTTATTCCGGATAGAGTTACAATATGTATTTTTCATGATTACTCCCCTTTCAAATTGTGAGAATCGGGCGGCGGACTGTATGTCCTCCGACGTTGAAATCGCCGACCGCAACGCTTTCCCCTACACGCAGATTCCCGAGAATCTGCTGCCAGGTCTTCTGGTCTTCCGGTGCAATTTTCTTTGCGATTTTGGTGATTTCATTCTGATTTGGTCGGAAGTACAGCTGGGAAGCCGTCTGGTTTAAAATTGCCAAGATTTCTTTTGGGAATACTTCCAGGGTTTGTGTCGCAAGCAGCAAGCTAAGTGAAAATTTTCTCCCTTCACGGAGCATATGAAGCAGGCTTCCATCATTTTTGAGAGACAATCGCTGAAATTCATCAATGCTGAGAAGCATCCCTTGTTCTATGAATTCGGATTTTCCACACTGGATATTCCTCCACAGCACAGATAAGAAAATTTCGGCGAAGTTTCCGGCAGTTATAAAATCCATGTTGCTCAAGTCCACGACATTAAGTTGATGCTTCATTAGAGACTTTCCACCGCCTTTTAACGCGCCACAATTCAGCAGCGTCCACAGTTTTCCATAAACGGCATCTGCCTCTGGCGAATTCTGCTGTGCCAATGCATATATCAGTGCAGCTGCATCATCAGCACAACGGTGCCGGATTTGGATTGCCGTTTCTACCGCCCTCCGCAGGGCACATAGCTGGCGTTCTCCCATTCTGTGGTTGCCACGCAGGGCATTGACCGCTGAATTCACCAGATTCACATAAGGCTCGACTGTGCCGTCTGGGGTACATCTAGGCTCAAATAAATTTAGGTTCACACCTTCCGAAACTGGATCGATGCGGTTTATGAGAGATGTGTATTTTGAACGGATCTGCGGTAAAATCTGTTCTTCGTCATGGGTGTGGTTCAGATCCAAAATCACAACGATCCCGTCCTGCAGCACAGCTTCCAGTTCGATTTGGAACATTCTGCTCGTTTTCCCACTGCCAGAGATTCCAGTCACAAAAACGGATTTATTCGGGGACTTTGAATCAATAAAAATTTTATCATCTGACTTCGATTTGCCTAGGTAAGTCTGCATCCTTATTCCTCCTTCTTTCTTCCAGTGCCAAGGCACCTGGAGCTGCAAAAAACTGCCGCCGGAATTTCAAAAAACGTTTTCGGCACGGTGCCCCGAATACGTTCGTGTAATGAAGTTTTACGGTATAGTTTCCCGACTGCGCGGAATTTGACTGAATAATTCCTTCCCGGTACAGTCGCTGTTTTATTGCCAAAAGTGAATTGGTGCCGACAATTCCCTCACAGGACGCTTTCAGCAAATCTTCTGGCAGATAATAAAATTGTGAATCATAGAGAACAGCTCTGCCAGCCTCCAGTGCGTTTTGTACCCTACCGTCTACATTGTCGAGATCACAAATTTCAATATCCGACGCTGTGATATACGCTTCGACCGCCCTGCGGACTACAGCGGGCAGGTTATCTAACTCCTCGCCTTGCCATTCTTTGACCTGTCTTATAGACAATTCCAGCCATTTCTGTATCAGTTCGGTTTCTGCTTCATCATGAGATTCCCGGAAGTATGCAGCAAAGCACGATGCCGAAGCTGAAAGGGATGCCAGAAAATAATCACCTTGAATCTCCCCAAATGATTTCGATGTTTTAAATTTTTGCAATTCTTGGATCAGCCATGCCGGTTTTTCGTGGACGAAGTTGCAAAATCCCTGCAGTATCCGGGACACATCGCCTATAGCGGACATCTCCTGTTCGGACGCTTGAAATACGATCCGGTTGGGAACGCAATCAAAGGCAAGATATTCCGGCAAAATGCCAAAGGCAACAACCGCCATCAAGGCTTCATCCGTTTCCAAAAAATCCAGAATTTTGTCAGCATCCTCGTTCCGCCTTAAAGCGTGAGCGTAAATCTTGAAATTTAAAGTAGCTTCCGCCCTGGGAACCTCCTTCCAGGTTCGGCAGAAAATTACGCCAATTCTTTTTAACTGCTGAATCAGGGCATCTGCTCCCCGCATCTCTTCGCTATATAAAATTACACCTCCGTGGATCGCCAGCCCAGCCTCTTTCAAAATCGGATGAATATCGGCACATATGCCCAGCAGAAGCAGCTTTCCAAAATTGATTTTCAAATTTTTTTCTGTAATGCTTTCCATGTCAGCCTATCCTCCTTCCAAAAAATCCATTTTTTATTGCTCAATTTTATCCAGCCCGGTTTATCGGGCAGATACCTCTTGTCATGATCCGATTGACACAGCAGCGCAAAAAGCTGATGTGTAAAATAATGCATCTTTGAATTGGGAACGTAAAAAGTGATGCCATGCTCCATAAATTTTTTTGTTAAGTAGGACGTTGTCCCGACCTTCGCCTGTTCCAAAAAAACAGTTGTGTTTTTTACGCCAACTGTACATTGGACACGGAAGATAATTTCCTCCGGATTACTAAGACGGATCAATTCATCCAGCACCGGCTTCTGCATATTCGTAAAAGTTCTGGGAATAGCTGCGACAGATAGGTTCTCCGTAACAATCGTAAGCCGTCCCTCTCCGTCAATTTTGACCATTTCAGCCAGCGCCCGCTGCTTTTCCTTACGTTCCTGATTCCTTTTGTACTTCCTCTCCTCGTAATACTCTTTGCGTTGGAAACTGCGATCTTCAGCTGCATCCTTCACAGAGGCTGTCGCCCAGGCTTTTTGGTATGCGGTCTGCACCTCCATGGACTGCTTTCTCTGTTCCTCCAGGTAGCGCTGCTGTTGGTACCACTCGTCCATAGACTGGGGTTGAGGTTGCATGAAATACGGATTTTGAATGTACATTTTTCTTCTCCTTTCTTATCGTTTTTATGATTTTATCCCAGAATTGATGGTACATGGTGCGCATAACCAAACAAATATTTTTCATTTTTCACACATAAAAAGGTAACTTCCAAATTACTTTTTCATATTTCAGTTGATATTAATGCATAAAAGTGCTACAGCTAAATCTGATGATCTTTTTAAAGCAGATACTTTTAAGCAAATTTTTTGTAATGATTTTATAATTTCAAATTCTGTCCTTCCTGAAAAAGCTCTATCATAATCAGGTTATAAAATGTCTCTATGCCCAACTTTTCTTTCATTCTTTTAAAATTTTTTGATTAAGCCCTGTAATTCTTAGTTTTTAGCTTCTTTTTATTTGGGTTATTTAAAAACCTGGGCAGTTTTCCATTATTTTTCCCTTAAATTACATTTGTCCGGAAGCAGATTCGGAAAGAAATATTTTATCAAATCAACTGATTGGCACCTATTTCGCCCATAAAAAAAGAGCCTCTAAGGCTCTTTTTTCTTAATCCCTCAATTTCATCATTGCTTCTTGTACATATGGGTATAACTTATCGGTCATCTGCTGATTCGTTTGGTTAGAAGTCTTTTGTGTCAAGATTTCGTAGGAGTCGTTAATAAGTTTTATCTTACACGCCTTCTTTTGTGAACGGATTTCATTTTCCAAATCGGTCTGTATTGCTTCTTTATTTCTATATCTTTCAATTAATTTATGAAAGAAACAGTTACAATATATCCGGTAAATATTATTAACCTCTATTA
>DVFT01000229.1 GCA_018713105.1 Candidatus Limivivens merdigallinarum
GAGAAACCAATTAACAAACACCAAGAAGTTACATCACTAAGGAGGAGATTCCAGTGAGAACTTAATACTCATTCAAATTCAAGTGTTTAAGAAGGCGAATGAAGAATCAAATTCAAATCTTGCAGAAAGGAAGGTACGGACCACCGAAAACTTAATTTTTTTCATTTCTATCAATGTAAAATAGAAATGAACAGGACAAAAGCAGTAAAACAAACCAAAGAATGTATGCTTGGAAGCAGAATGAGTTGTCAAAAGCTTTTATCCAAAGGATGAATTCAAGAGAGCCGGAAGAATCGAAGTCTAAGGAGAGATCGAGATTCGGAAGAGAAAATGTCAGAATCCAAGAGCATCTGGATATGAGAAAGACCAATCTAAGATTATCCTTTCAATAGAAATTGAAAGAAGAAAAGATAAGGAAGAAAAGTGGGTTTCATAGGAAGGAAGGCTTACAGATTTGTTTCAGGATTATCCCATTGATTTTCTAAATAGAAAAAACAAGTGGAATAGATCTGAAAGGTGAAAATCTAAAAGGGATCATTGGCAGGAGAACAGGATCAGAAGAAAGATCCACAGAACAGCATCCCAAGGAGAGCAGGATACCAGGAAGCAGAAGAGCTACAGAATAAAGAAAGAGGTTCAAACCAATGGACAAGTTTCATTAGAAGGGGATATGATTTCGAGAGATTGAATCATATCCCCTTCGCCATGTGTACAAATAAACTGCCGCTGGCTCTTTGCAGAAGAACTGCAGAGGGCTTTTTTTATTTTGCATGGAGGCATAAAGCGAAGGTCAGCCCAATATACTTTTAATGGGAACTATTTATCGGAGAAAAAAGGAGTTAAAAGATGGATAAGCAGGAGCTGATTACCCTGTTTTCCTGGAAGATCAGGGACATCCTGACAAAGGCTGACCTGGATTTTGAGGAGCTTCGGGAAATCCGTCTGAGGGCGGAAAAACCGATGCTGGTCTGGTACCGGGATGCGGAATTTTTCGTGACAGAGCAGGGGGAACTGTCCCAGAGGGAACAGGATGGATATGTGGTGGAAAAAAAAGAGCTGATGGAGACCATGGAATATCTGTCAAACTATTCCATGTATGCCTACGAGGAGGAACTGAAGCAGGGATATCTGACGGTCAAGGGCGGGCATCGGATTGGAGTGGCAGGAAAGATTGTCATGGATGGAAACCGTATTGGAGGCGTCAAGTATATTTCCTATCTGAATGTCCGCCTGTCCCATCAAAAGAAAGGATGTGCGGATAAAATACTGCCCTATGTGGTCAACAACGAAGAGGTGTTCCATACGCTGATTATCTCACCGCCGGGCTGCGGAAAGACAACCCTCCTGAGGGACCTGATCCGCCAGATTTCCAATGGCGGGAAGGACTTTCCGGGGAGAACCGTGGGCGTGGTGGATGAACGCTCAGAGATTGGAGGCTCTTATCTTGGCATCCCCCAGAATGATCTGGGGATCCGCACGGATGTGCTGGACTGCTGCCCGAAGGCTGTGGGAATGATGATGCTGATCCGTTCCATGTCCCCGGAGGTCATTGCTGTGGACGAGATCGGGGATTATGAGGACATCCGGGCAATCGAGGCAGTCTTAAACTGCGGCTGCAGGATCCTGGCAACCGTACATGGCAATTCCATAGAGGACATAGAACAGAAACCCCTCCTGAAGCGCTTCCTGACCGAGCGGATCTTTCAGAGGTACATACTCCTGGAGAATCAGGAAAAGATCGGCTCCGTCAAGGGGATCTTTGACGAGCGGGGTACCCGGATATGCTGAAGGCATTGGGGATGGCTTGTCTCTTTCTGGGTTGTTTCTTCTGGGGCTTTAACAAAAGCCTTCTCCTGAAAGGCAGGATTACGGCGCTTACGGAGCTTCAGAAGCTGTTGAACCTGATCTGCGGGGAAATCCGCTGCGGACATACTCCGCTTCCGGAGGCTTTTTTGCTGTCAGGCAGGAAGGTGAGGGCGCCTTTCGGCCGATTTGCGTCGGAACTTGGCGAGAGCCTGCTCAAGGAGGAGAAAAAACCGTTCGTGGATTTGTGGGAGGAGAAGCTCTCACTCCTTGGGAGGACGGGCCTTTTGAGTGAGGACCTGGATCTGATCAGGGAGCTGGGCGGAAGAATCCAGTCTGTGGACGTGGGGATCCAGCTCGAAGTCCTGAAGTTCTATGAAGAGATGGCTGGCGGCAGGGCAAAAAAAGCGGGGGAGGAATATACGGTCAAGGCAAGGATGTACCGGTATCTTGGGGTACTGTTCGGGCTGTTTGTGGTGATACTGTTGTTTTAGAAGCCTTCAAAGGAGCGGACCATGAGTGTCAATTTGATTTTCAAGATAGCGGCGGTGGGGATTTTGGTGTCCGTATTGAGCCAGGTATTAAAGCATAGCGGGCGGGATGAGGAGGCTTTCCTGACAAGCCTCGCCGGACTTCTCTTGGTTCTGTTCTGGATTCTTCCTTATATCAATCAGCTGTTTGAAAGCATCAAGGAACTGTTTTCCTTGTAGAATGGAGGGGAAGGAATGACAAAGATTGCAGTGCTGGGGCTGGTGGGGATTCTGATCGCGATGCTCTTAAAGGAGACGGCGCCGCAGTTTTCCGTTTATATAAGCCTTGCTTCCTGCGTACTGATATTCTTTTTTGCGCTGGAGCGGCTGTCCTATTTGGGAAGCAGCTTGAGGGAGATTCAGGGATTGGTGGAGATCGAGGATTCTTATTTGAAAATCCTGCTGAAAATGGTGGGAGTTACCTATATCGCCGATTTTTCCTCCAGCCTCTGCAAGGATGCCGGATATTCGGCCATCGCCGGACAGATTGAATTTTTTGGGAAAATTTCTCTGCTGTCGTTGAGTCTTCCAGTCTTTGTGACGCTGCTTAGGACGATCGAACAATTTTTTGTTTCCTGAAAAACGGGAGGAAGGTATGAAAAAAGGATGGATAGCGGTGATACTTCTTTTTTTCCTGCTTTTTCCCGTTTTCGCTGTCCGGGCAGAGGATGGGGAAGACGGGGTGACGGAATATTTTCTTTCGGAGCTTCCGCTGAAAGATCTGGACGCGATGAGCAAGGAACTATTGGACGAAGAAGGGTTAAGCTTTTCGGAGATGGTGGGAAAGCTGGTGAAAGGAGAAATGCCTCTGGGCCAGGAGACGGTAAAGCAGCTGGCGGTGGAACTTTTCTTCGGAGAAGCGGCAAGACAAAAAGACACAGCGGTAAGGATCCTGCTCCTTTTGATCGGCGCAGGGCTGTTTTCGACGTTCGCGGCCTTTTTTGAGAAAAGCGAGATTCAAAATGTGACCTTTTTCATGATCTACCTGGCTTTGTTTGCGATCCTTACAGCGGCATTTTATCAGCTGAGTACCCTTGCGGAGGAAACCATCGGGAAACTTTTGAGCTTTATGAAGCTTTTGATGCCTTCTTATCTGATGGTCTCCGTTTTTTCAGGAAACAGCATAAGCGGGATGGCGTTTTATGAACTGATCCTTGGAATTTTATTTCTGGTGCAGTGGATCTACAAGAATGCCCTGCTTCCCGGCGCGAATCTTTATTTTTTGCTCGTCCTCTTAAACCACCTCTCCGGGGAAGATTATCTTTCCAAGCTGGCTGGTCTTCTGAAGGATCTGGTGGAATGGGCGCTGAAAAGTTTCTCAGCCGCAGTCCTGGGAATCCAGGCAATCCAGGGATTGATCCTGCCGGCAGTGGATGGCATGAAGAATACGCTTCTTTATAAAACCGGGGAAAGTATTCCGGTGCTGGGAAATCTGTTCGGCGGAGTTTCAGAAGTAGTAATGGGCGCGGGGGTTCTGATCAAGAACGGAGTGGGGACAGCCGGGCTGATCCTTTTGCTCCTTCTCTGCCTGGCGCCGGCGGCGAGGCTGTTTCTTGCCGGCTGTATGTACCGTCTCCTGGCGGCGGTGGCACAGCCGGTAACCGATAAGCGTCTGACGGACTGTTTGGAGGGGATCGGACAAGGCACCCTCCTTCTGCTGAAGATCGTGCTTGGTACAGGGCTTTTGTTTTTCGTGTCCATGGCGCTGGCACTGTCCGCCACAGGAAAGTAGGAAGGCGTGGTATGAAGGATTTTTTGCAGTGGATTCTGAAAATGGTCTGTTTTCTCTGCTTTTTCCAGGTGTTTCTGCAGCTGGTTCCCAAGGAGAGCTATCGGAAATTCCTGAAATTTTTCGGGAGCCTGCTGCTGATCCTGATGGTGGCAAGACCGATTGCTGTCCTGATCAACCAGGACGGAGAGTGGGAGAGGATCCTGAAGGAGGAAATCCGGAAAGGGGAATACAGTGAGCTGATGCTGCATATGGAAGGAGTAGAGGATCTGGATACGGAGGTGGTGACGAAAGCCTTTCAGCAGGAGATTACAAGGCAGATACGAAAGATCCCGGAGGCTTATGGCTTCCAGGTGGAAGGGGCAGAAGTCCTGTTTGACGAAAGCGGAATGAAGCCGGAGAAGGTAACGCTTGACATATGGATCGGAGAGGAGGGCTTCGATCAGGTAGAGGAGATGGAGTGGGAGATTTGCTCCATCTATCAGCTGGAACGTAAGATGCTGACAGTCCGCGTGGAAGGATGAGTGGACGTGGAGAGGTGATGGGAACAGAATGGAAGGAAAGTGGACAGGCTTTTTTGACAGGATCAAGCAGAAAGGGAAAAACCAATGGCTGATATTTCTTCTTCTGGGAGCCCTCCTTTTGGTGATTGCCCTTCCGATGGACAGCGGGCAGGAGGAGAAGGCAGCGGCAGAGACGGAACTTTTTTTGCAGCAGGAAGATCAGGGCAAGGAGGCGGAACTGGAGAAAAAACTGGAAGACCTTCTAAAAAGTGTGGAAGGTGTCGGCAATGTGAAGGTGGCGCTGACCTTGAAATCGGATGGAAGGAAGACGGTGGAGAAAGATACCTCTGCCACAGAGCACAGCACGACGGAGAAGGGATCGGATGGAAATGAGACACTGTCAAAAGAAAGCGCCCTGGATGAGGAAACTATTTACCAGAGGGGAGCGGACGGGGAGGAATCTCCTTATGTGGTGGAGACGAAGGAACCGGAAATCCTGGGAGTTTTGGTGGCTGCCCAGGGTGGAGACGACCCGCGGGTGGCAGCGATGATCACGGAGGCGGCGGAGGCATTATTTGGGATTGAGGCGCATAGAATCAAAGTAATGAAAATGAATTAAGGAGGGGCTTGATTGAAAAAGCGCGTAAAGAAAAATCAGGTGATCATCACCGCGCTGGCAGTGATGATCGCAGTGGCAGGTTATCTCAATTACTCCGGCATGAAGCTTGAAAAGGAGACAGCGGCAGTTTCCGAGGGAACGGTGGAGGATGCTGCGGCAGTGGAAGAGGGGGTCGATGACAGCTCTCTGGTGGATGTGGAAAGCTGGGATCTGGCGCTGAATGAGCTGGAGACGGATTTGGGGGAACAGGAGGCAGCTTCCACAGAAGTTGCTGCCGAGGAAGCGGAGGGCGAGACACAGAGCGGTGACACTCCGGGAGAAGCGGTCCTCACCAGCGTGACCAGCGGGAGCTCCTTTGCGGCAGAGGCAAAGCTTTCCAGAGAGCAGGTCCGCGCCAAAAATAAGGAGACGCTCCTGGAGGTCATCAACAATGAGAATATCACGGAAGAGCAGAAGCAGTCCGCCATCGACAGTATGACAGCCATGACGGATCAGGCAGAGAAGGAAGCGGCAGCAGAACTTCTGTTGGATTCCAAGGGATTTGTGGATTCTGTGGTCAGCATCACGGACGGCACCGTGGATGTGGTGGTGAACAAGGCAGAACTCAGCGAGGCGGAAAGAGCCCAGATCGAAGATATCGTAAAGAGAAAAACGGAGATTTCCGGAGAAAACATCGTGATTACCCCGCGCAGCGGGGAATGAGGCGTTGACAGCAAAGCGCAACGCTGGTAGAATAGCGAAAGATGAAATTGATTTAGAATAGTTTGGAGGAAAAAGCTTTGGCTGACAGAACGAATGAAATAAAGAAACGGCGTACATTTGCAATTATTTCCCATCCTGATGCCGGTAAGACGACTCTGACAGAGAAATTTCTCCTTTACGGAGGCGCCATCAACCTGGCAGGCTCCGTAAAGGGGAAAGCAACCGCGCGCCATGCGGTTTCGGACTGGATGGAGATTGAAAAGGAGAGAGGTATTTCCGTTACTTCCTCCGTGCTGCAGTTCAACTATGGCGGATACTGTATCAATATTCTGGATACTCCGGGACACCAGGACTTCTCTGAGGATACCTACCGAACCCTGATGGCGGCGGATTCCGCAGTCATGGTCATCGATGCGTCAAAGGGCGTCGAGGCGCAGACCAGGAAGCTGTTCAAGGTCTGTGTGATGCGCCACATCCCCATTTTTACCTTTATCAACAAACTGGACAGGGATGCCAACGATACTTTTGAGCTTTTGGATGAGATCGAGAAGGAGCTGGGAATCGCCACCTGCCCCATCAACTGGCCGATTGGATCCGGAAAGAATTTCAAAGGGGTCTATGAGCGGGGAAGCAAGAAGATCACCCTGTTTTCCGATACGGAAAAGGGAACGAAGGAAGGGGAGACCAGGGAAGTGCCCATCGATTCCCCGGAGATCGACGATATCATCGGTGTCTACCACAAGGATCAGCTCCTGGAGGAGATTGAACTTTTGGACGGGGCAAGCGAAGAATTCGACCAGGAGAGGGTGAACAAAGGGGAATTAAGCCCTGTTTTCTTTGGATCCGCACTGACCAATTTTGGCGTGGAGATCTTCCTGAAGCATTTTCTCTTCATGACGACGCCGCCTCTTCCGAGAAAGGCGGATATCGGGATCATCGAACCTACGGAGGAGGAGTTTTCCGCCTTTGTGTTCAAGATCCAGGCGAATATGAACAAAGCGCACAGGGACCGAATCGCGTTCATGCGTATCTGCTCCGGGGAGTTTGACGCTGGGATGGAAGTTTATCATGTGCAGGGAGACCGGAAAATGCGCCTTTCCCAGCCCCAGCAGATGATGGCGCAGGAGCGCCATATAGTGGACAAGGCTTACGCGGGGGATATCATCGGGGTCTTTGACCCGGGCGTATTTTCCATCGGGGATACCATCTGTATGCCGGGGAGAACATTTGCCTATGAAGGGATCCCCACCTTTGCGCCGGAGCATTTTGCCAGGGTGCGCCAGGTGGATACCATGAAGAGAAAGCAGTTCGTCAAGGGGATCAATCAGATCGCCCAGGAAGGCGCCATCCAGATCTTCCAGGAGTTCCATACCGGAATGGAGGAGATCATTGTGGGAGTGGTGGGCGTCCTGCAGTTTGAGGTACTGAAATACCGGCTTAAGAACGAATACAATGTGGACATCATCCTGGAAAACCTGCCCTATGAGCACATCCGATGGATCGAGAATGAAGAAGTGGATCTGGACAAGCTGGTGGGAACCTCTGATATGAAGAAAGTGAAAGATCTGAAAGGACGCCCGCTGCTTTTGTGGGTGAATTCCTGGAGTATCGGCATGACGCTGGAGCGGAACGAAGGTTTAAAACTCGCTGAATTCGGTCGTTCCTAACTGAATTGCCCCCTGTACATGCCAGCCAAAATTTGTTATAATGAAATACAGTGAATGAAACAGGAATTCTTAGGTACCAGGAGGTTAGAATATTATGAGAGAAGAGAATCAGAACAGCTATACCATCCAGTCCGACGAAACCATTGGGCAGGTTCAGATAGCAGACGAGGTGGTCGCCATCATCGCCGGGCTGGCAGCCACAGAGGTGGAAGGAGTCTCCAGTATGGCAGGCAATATCACCAATGAGCTCGTCAGCAAGCTGGGAATGAGAAGCCTTTCCAGGGGCATTAAGATCAATGTGGAGGACGGAGAGGTGACTGTGGATGTGGCGCTGAATATTGACTACGGCTACAGTGTCCCGAAAACCAGCCGTCTCGTTCAGGAGAAGGTGAAGGCATCCATCGAGAATATGACCGGGCTTACCGTAAAGGATGTGAATATCAGCATCGCCAGTGTCTGCATGGAAAAACACTGACAATAGAAAGAAAACAGATAAGGGATGTTCCAGGCGGACATCCCTTTTGACTATGAAATGCTTGAAAGGAACTATTATGACAAGAAGAGAACTGAGAGAAGAAATTTTTAAACTGCTGTTTTTAGTGGAGTTTTACAGTAAGGACGAGATGGAAGAGCAGGTGAAGTCTTATTTTGAGGAATTTCCTGAAAAGGAGATTTCTGAAGAGGATCATGCTTATATCGAGACGAAATACGAGAATATCTGTGCCGTCCTGCCAGAGATCGACGCAATCCTGGAGACTTACTCCAAAGGCTGGAAGTTAAGCCGGATGGGGAAGGCAGAGCTGACCATACTGAGGCTGGCGGTCTATGAGATGAAATATGATGAGGATATTCCGATGGGCGTGGCGATCAACGAGGCGGTGGAGCTGGCAAAGATCTTCGGTGGGGAGGAGGCTCCCGGCTTCGTGAACGGTGTGCTGGCAAAAATTGCGAAATAGCAGGAGACAGAGATGAAAAATGTCTATACGGTAGGCCAGATCAATACCTATATCAAGAATATGTTTGTCCAGGATTATCTGCTGAAGCGCCTCTATGTAAAAGGAGAGGTCTCCAATCTGAAATATCACAGTTCCGGACATATCTATTTTTCCTTGAAGGATGAAACAGGAACACTCTCCTGCGTCATGTTTGCAGGGCAGAGGAAAGGGCTGGCGTTCCATATGGAGAACGGTCAGCAGGTGATCGTTCTGGGAACCGTGAGTGTCTATGAGAGGGATGGGAAATACCAGCTTTACGCCAACGAAATTATCCTGGACGGAGCGGGACTTCTGTATGAAAAATTTGAGGCGTTAAAGAAAGAGCTTCTGGAGATGGGAATGTTCGATCCCTCCTATAAGCAGCCGATCCCCTCCTATGTGAAACGGCTGGGAATCGTGACCGCTTCCACCGGGGCAGCCGTCAGAGACATCATCAACATCTCGAAAAGGAGGAATCCTTTTGTGCAGCTGATCCTTTATCCGGCAAAGGTCCAGGGGGAGGGCGCGGCTCAGAGCATTGTGAAAGGAATCAAGACCCTGGATGCTTACGGGGTGGATGCCATGATTGTGGGCAGAGGCGGAGGCTCCATTGAAGATTTGTGGGCGTTCAATGAGGAGGCTGTGGCAAGGGCGATCTTTGAGTGCCGCACTCCCGTCATTTCCGCGGTGGGACATGAGACGGACACCACCATTGCCGATTATGTGGCGGATCTTCGGGCGCCGACGCCGTCGGCAGCGGCAGAGCTGGCGGTGGCGGACGTCAGGGAGATTTTCGGAAAGCTGGAGAGTTACCGTCTGTCCATCCGGCAGCTGATGGAGAAAAATCTGGATTATGCCAGGGGATGCTGTCAGCAATATCGGCTGGCGCTTGCCGCAAAGAGCCCGGAAAGCCTGATCCGGGATAAACGCCAGCTTGCCCTGAACGACGAGATGCTCTTGGAGCAGCTGATGAAAGAGAAACTTACGGAGGCAAAAAACCAGCTTGGCATCTATGCGGAGCGTTTGAACGGGCTTTCGCCCCTTAAGAAGCTGAGCCAGGGCTATGCCTATGTGATGTCAGAAAAGAGGGAACGGATAAGCTCTGTGGAACAGGTAAAGAAAGGGGAGAAACTCTCTCTCTACCTGGCGGACGGGGAGATTGAAGCGAAGGTAGAGGACAGCAGAAAGCTGTCCCACGCATGACGGAGGTAAACGTGGAAGAAAAGGAATTGACGCTGAACGAGGCGTTTGCAAAGCTGGACGAGCTTTTGAAGGATCTGGGAAGCAGCCAGATCAGCCTGGAGGAATCTTTTGACAAATATCAGGAAGGTATGGCGCTTCTCAAGCTTTGCAACAGCAAGATTGACAGAGTGGAAAAAAAGATCTTGATGATCAATGATCAGGGAGAGACCGATGAATTTTAAAGAAGAGCTGGAACAGAAGGTTCAGAGAATCAATGAAGTGATCAAAAGCTACCTTCCCAGGGAGGAAGGATTTCAGAAAACGCTGATGGAAGCGATGAATTACAGCATGCTTTCCGGCGGAAAGAGGCTAAGGCCTCTTTTGATGCAGGAGACCTATCGGATGTTCGGGGGAACGGAACGGGTCGTAGAGCCCTTCATGGCTGCCATGGAGATGATCCATACCCATTCCCTGATCCATGACGATCTGCCTGCTTTGGACAACGATGAATACCGGAGAGGAAGGAAGACAACCCATGTGGTGTACGGGGAGGCTATGGCAATCCTGGCAGGAGATGCCCTGCTGAACTACGCCTACGAGACGGCGGCAATGTCCTTCTCCATGGATGAAGACCGGAAACGGACGACGGAAGCCTTCCGGATCCTCACCAAAAAGACGGGTGTGTACGGGATGCTGGGAGGCCAGTGTGTGGATGTGCAGTCAGAAGGACAGGCAGTCTCCAAAGAAAAGCTGGATTTTATCTACCGCCTGAAGACCAGCGCCCTGATCGAGGCGTCTATGATGGTTGGGGCTGTGCTGGGAGGGGCAACCAAAGAGCAGGTCTCCATTGTGGAGAAGGCAGCGAGGGATGTCGGGCTTGCCTTTCAGATCCAGGATGATATTCTGGATGTGGTGAGTACAATGGAAGTTTTGGGAAAGCCGGTGTTCAGCGATGAAGAAAATCAAAAAACCACGTATGTGACCATAGAAGGCATTGAAAAGGCAGGGAAAGAGGTGGAGGAGATTTCAGGCAGGGCACTGGAAGCCCTGGATTCCCTCGGCTTTACGAATCCTTTCCTGCGGGAATTGATCCAAAGCCTGGTCCATCGGGAAAAATAGAAGGTGAGATACAATGTATTTGGAAAAAATCAACCAGCCCGGTGATATCAAAAAGCTGAGCCGTGCCGAGCTTCCCGTATTGGCTGAGGAAATCAGAAAGTTCCTGATCAACAAGATCAGCAGCACGGGAGGCCATCTGGCATCCAATCTGGGGGTGGTGGAGCTGACCATGGCGATCCACCTGTGCTTTTCTTTCCCGGAAGACAAGGTGATCTGGGATGTGGGGCACCAGTCCTATACCCATAAGCTTTTGACCGGCAGACGGGAAGGGTTTGATACCTTAAGGAAATACGGCGGGATGAGCGGATTTCCAAAGAGGAAGGAGAGCAGCTGTGACGCCTTTGATACCGGGCACAGCTCCACCTCGATCTCTGCCGGGCTGGGATATGCCAGGGCACGGGATCTTTTGGGGGAAACCTATTATGTGGTCTCCGTGATCGGCGATGGCGCGATGACCGGAGGGATGGCATTTGAGGCAATGAATAATGCCGCTACGATCAAGAAGAATTTTATCATTGTCCTGAACGACAACCACATGTCCATCTCAGAAAATGTGGGAGGAATGTCCAATTACCTGGGAGCCTTGCGAACCGCAGATTTTTATACAGGTCTGAAAATGGGGGTGACCAATACCCTCAATAAGGTACCGGTCTATGGAGAACGGATCGTGGAGAGGATCCACAGGACCAAAAACGGTATCAAGCAGCTCTTTATCCCGGGAATGCTGTTTGAGGAGATGGGGCTGACCTATCTGGGACCGGTGGACGGGCATGATCTTGCCGGGCTGGTCAAGAGCTTCCAGGAGGCAAAGAGGGTAAACGGACCGGTGCTCCTCCATGTGGTGACCAAAAAGGGGAAAGGATATCCGCCGGCAGAACGCCTGCCTGCGAGATTTCACGGTGCGGAGCCTTTTGACGTTGAGACGGGGCTTCCCAGGAACCGGAAGAAAAAGGCTTCCTGGACAGACATTTTTTCTACAGTCATGAGAAAGCTGGGAGAAAGGGATGAGCGTGTGGTCGCCATCACGGCTGCCATGGCGGACGGAACGGGGCTGAAGCGGTTCAAAAACGCGTTCCCGGAACGCTTCTTCGATGTGGGGATTGCCGAGGAGCATGCAGTGACCTTTGCAGCCGGCTTGGCTGCGGCAGGCTTAAAGCCTGTGGTTGCGATCTATTCCTCCTTTCTGCAGCGGGCATTTGATCAGATCCTGCATGACGTCTGTATCCAGAATATGCATGTGGTGTTTGCTATTGACCGTGCAGGGCTGGTGGGCAGCGACGGGGAAACCCATCAGGGAATCTTCGATCTGTCCTATCTGTCCATTATCCCCAATATGTGTGTGATGGCGCCCAAGAACAAGTGGGAGCTTTCGGATATGATGAAATTCGCGGTGAATTATCACGGCCCCATTGCGATCCGTTACCCCAGAGGGGAGGCGTTCGACGGCATGAAGGAATTCCGCAAGGAAATTGCCTACGGAAAGTCGGAGGTGCTTTATGATGAGACGAATATCGCAATCCTGGCGGTAGGAAGCATGGTCCAGACCGCAGGGGAAGTCAGAAGGGAGCTGCGGGAAAGAGGATTCAACTGTACTCTGGTGAATGCGAGGTTTGTAAAGCCCATCGATGAGGAGCTGATTTCTGACCTGATGAAGGATCACGATCTGTTCGTGACCATGGAGGAAAACGTCAAGTGCGGCGGATACGGCGAACATGTGCTGGATTACTTAAGCTCCGTAGGTTTTCAAGGACGGGTGATCACGATTACACTGCCGGATGACTATATTGAGCACGGAAATGTGGAAGTGCTGAAACGGGAAGCGGGCATTGACGCAGAGACTGTTTTGAAAAGGATTATTTCGGAATATATCGGAAGAAATGAATAGAAGGATGACGGAAACAACATGAAAGAACGATTGGATGTACTTTTGGTAAAAAGGGGCATGGCATCCTCCAGGGAGAAAGCCAAGGCGATTATCATGGCAGGCCAGGTCTATGTGGATGGGCAGAAGGAGGATAAGGCAGGAAGCATGTTCCCCGAGGAGGCGCCCATTGAAGTACGCGGGAACACTCTGAAATATGTGAGCCGGGGCGGTTTGAAGCTGGAAAAGGCGATGAAGCAGTTTGACCTCACGCTTTCCGGAAAGGTCTGCATGGATGTGGGAGCATCCACCGGAGGATTTACAGACTGTATGCTGCAGAACGGCGCAAAAAAGGTCTATTCCGTAGACGTAGGGCATGGGCAGCTGGACTGGAAGCTTCGGAACGATGAGCGCGTGGTCTGTATGGAGAAGACCAATATCCGTTATGTGACGCCGGATATGGTGGAGGATGTCATCGACTTTGCCTCCATTGACGTCTCCTTTATCTCACTGACCAAGGTGCTGCCCCCGGTGCGGGAGCTCCTGGAAGAGGACGGAGAGATCGTCTGTCTGATCAAGCCGCAGTTTGAGGCAGGCAGGGAGAAAGTGGGCAAGAAGGGCGTCGTGCGTGACAGCAAAGTACATGAAGAAGTCATCACAAAGATCCAGGGCTTTGCCGGAGAACTCTTCTTTGAGGTCAAGAATCTGGAATATTCCCCCATCAAAGGGCCGGAGGGGAATATCGAATACCTGATGCATTTGAGAAAAAGGGAGGAAGGCTATCAGCAGACAGCCTTTCCGAAGGAAATCAGAGCAGTCGTCTCCGCAGCCCACGGAGAGCTGGATTGACGGTGAAAAATGGACAAGTTTTATATTATAACCAACAGTATCAAGGATCCGCAGCTTGAGACCACCCTGTTTGTCAAGGAATATCTGGAAAGCCGGGGAAAGAGCTGCATGATCCAGGAAAATGACAGAAAGGGCTCAAAGAGCTCATACAAATATACCGACGCGTCCCTGATTCCAAGGGATGTGGACTGCGTCCTGGTGATGGGAGGGGATGGAACGCTCCTCCAGGCGTCCAGGGATCTTCTGGAGATGGAAGTCCCTCTTTTGGGGATCAATATGGGGACGCTGGGATACCTGGCTGAGGTGGACCAGGCAAACATCAAGCCAGCTTTGGATAAACTCCTGGCTGGAGATTATAAGATCGTCAGCAGGATGATGCTGGAAGGTGAGGCATATCATCAGGGAAAGATGATCCTGAAGGACAGCGCGCTGAATGATATCGTCATCGGCAGGAATGGAAGGCTTCGGGTGATCGATTTCAGTATCTATGTGAATGGGGAGTTCCTGAACAGCTACAGCGCGGACGGAATTGTGATTGCCACGCCCACAGGCTCCACCGGATACAGCCTGTCGGTGGGAGGTCCGATCGTCTCGCCGGAGGCATCGCTGATCCTGCTGTCCCCCATCGCGGCACATACCCTGAACAGCCGGAGTATTATTCTGCCGGATGACGCGGAGATTACCATCGAGATCCTTCCCAGGCATTCCGGGATGGATGACGGGTCAGAGGCGAATTTTGACGGGGACACCTCCATCCGTCTTGCCTGCGGAGACCGGGTGGTGATCCGGAAAGCGGTGAAGAGGACGAAGTTGATCAAGATCAACGAGATCAGCTTTCTGGAGGTTCTCCGCAAGAAGATGAGCGGGCAATAGGAGGATGCTTATGAAGATAGAAAGACATGCCAAGATTATTGATTTGATCAGCCGTTATGAGGTGGAAACCCAGGAGGAGCTGGCGGATCTTTTGAACCGTGAGGGTGTGAAGGTGACCCAGGCGACCGTATCCAGGGATATCCGGGAGCTGAAGCTGACCAAAATTTCCATGAATAACGGCAGGCAGAAGTATGCGGTGATGAACACTGCTTCTGGCAACTTGAATGAAAAATACCTGCGGATATTGAAAGATGGGTTTCTGTCCATGGATATGGCGCAGAACATCCTGGTGGTCAAGACGGTATCCGGGATGGCGATGGCAGTGGCGGCAGCCCTGGATGCCATGCACTGGCCGGAGGTGGCAGGCTGCATTGCCGGGGACGACACAATCATGTGCGCCAACCGCAGTGTGGATGATACGCTGATCGTTATGGAAAAAATCCGCAAAATCGTGGGAGAATAGACAAGAGATGCTTTTGAACATTCATGTAAAAAATATGGCGCTGATTGAGGAGGCAGACATTGATTTCACGGAAGGGCTGAATATCCTGACCGGAGAAACGGGAGCGGGAAAGTCCATTCTCATCGGATCCATCAATGTGGCGCTGGGATCTCAGGGATTCAAAGGGTTTGCAAGGGATGAGGCAGGATCCGCCCTGGTAGAGCTGGTGTTTTCGGTGGAGAATGGCCAGGTGAGAGAAGCCTTAAAAGAGCTGGAAGTGCCGCTGGAGTCAGACGAGATCATTATCTCCCGCCGGTTAAGCCATGGCAGGAGCATCAGCAAGATCAACGGGGAGACCGTTCCGCTGACCATGGTCAAAAAAGCGGCGGAGCTCCTGATCGATATTCATGGACAGCATGAACACCAGGCGCTGCTCCACCAGAAGAACCATCTCAAAATTTTGGACGAATACGCCAAAGAAACGGTGGAGAAGGAAAAGGATGAGGTGGCAAGGCTGTACAGCCAGTACGAAGAGTGCCAGAGAAAGCTTAAGGAGACGGATCTGGATGGCCAGAGCAGGGCAAAGGAGATAGACTTTCTCCAATTTGAGATAAATGAGATTGAAGAAGCTGCCTTGAAAACCGGAGAAGATGGGGACCTGGAGGCAGAGTACCGCAGGCTGGTGAACGGGCAGAAGATCACAGAAGCCCTGACGGAAGCCTATGACCAGACGGGTTCCCAGGTGGACGGCGCTTCCGAAAAGATCGGGCGTGCACTGCGGGGATTGATTTCGGTCAGCGATTTTGATGAAACATTAAAAGAACTGACCGGTCAGCTGGGAGAATTGGACGACCTTTTGAATGATTTCAACCGGGAAGTGAAAGACTATCTGGAGAGCCTTTCTTTTGATGAGACGAATTTTTCCAAGGTGGAAGAACGCCTGAATCTGATCAACCGCCTGAAGGGAAAATATGGAAAAACCATTGAGGAGATCCTGGAGTACCGCAAGGAGAAAGAAGAACGCCTGCAAAGGCTTTGCGACTATGAGAATTACCGAAGTACTCTGCAGAGGGAGAGCGAGGAGATCTTCCGTGAACTCACAGAAAGCTGCGCCAGGGTATCCAGGCTTCGCAAGGAAGCGGCGGTTCATTTAAAAGAGGAGATCACAGCAGTCCTTTTGGACCTGAATTTCCTGGATGTCAAGTTTGACATTGGCTTTCAGGAGAAGCAACCCTCCCAGGATGGATTTGATGAAATTGGCTTTTTGATTTCCATGAATCCCGGTCAGCCGCTGCGCCCGCTTCAGGAAGTAGCCTCCGGGGGCGAGCTTTCCCGCGTGATGCTGGCGATCAAGACGGTGCTTGCGGATAAGGACGCTGTGGACGCTATGATTTTTGACGAGATCGATGTGGGAATCAGCGGCAGGACGGCGCAGAAGGTATCCGAAAAGCTGGCAATGATCTCCAGGAGCCGTCAGGTGCTCTGCATCACCCATCTGCCCCAGATCGCTTCCATGGCGGACAGCCATTATGTGATCGAAAAAAAGATTCTGGACGGAACGACGAAAACCTCTGTGCGAAAGCTTGACGAGGAAGAAAGTGTCAGAGAGCTTGCCAGAATCCTCGGAGGCGCGGAAATCACCGAGACGGTGTTAAAGAGCGCCCGGGAAATGAAGGAATTGGCATTAAGTACAAAAAAATACTAGAGTGAACTGTCATGAATTTCACATACTAGAAGAGGATATATCACGGTATATCCTCTTTTAGATTGCAGAAAGGGTGTGAAATCATGACTGGATTGCGAAGAAAAAAGCGGATCGTCCGGGCAGGGCTGCTATCCGTCCTTTTCTTTCTGATGCTGTTTGGATTTTTATATACGAGCATACCGGACAGATTTTTGATGACGGAAGGGAAGGAGGCGGACAGCTTCTTAAGCCTTCCTCTGGTAAAAGAGGAGGTGGTAAAAGCAGGAGCCCAGGACGATTCCAACATTCCGGAAGGAGCCGTGACCGTCAACTACAGCTTCTTGGGAATCATCCCCATGAAAAGCGTAGAGGTGACCATGGTGGATGAAAAAAAGGTATTCCCCGGAGGCATGCCGGTGGGGATCTATATGAAGACGGATGGAATCCTGGTCGTGGGAACGGGGACGGTAGAGGGAATGGATGGAAAAGAATACAGCCCTGCTTCCAACATCCTGAAATCCGGAGACTATATCAGGGCAGTCAATGGGACGGCAGTGAATGAGAAGGAAGACCTGATCAGCTGTGTGAACCATTGTCTGGGATCGGATGTGGTGCTGTCTGTGGAGCGAAACGGCGAAGTGTCCTCCATAAAGGTATCCCCCACGCAGACGGGGCGGGAGGAATATAAGCTGGGAATTTGGGTCAGGGATGACACCCAAGGGATCGGCACGGTTACTTACATGGACGGCGATGGAAATTACGGGGCGTTAGGGCACGGGATCAGCGATGTGGATACCGGGCTTTTGATGAATCTGGATGGAGGGAATCTCTACCATACGGAAATCCTTTCCGTGGTGAAAGGAGAAAAGGGCAGTCCCGGTGAGATGACGGGCGTGATCCGCTATCGGAATTCGGAAATCCTCGGAACTATCACAGAAAATACGGATCAGGGAATTTTTGGAAAGATTACCAGGCAGAAAGAAGGCTTCGCAGTGGGCGAACCTGTGGAGATTGCCTACAAGCAGGAGATCACAGCGGGACCTGCCACGATCCTTTCAGCGGTGGACGGGACTGTGAAAGAGTATAGCATTGAGATCGAAAAGATCAACCTGAACAGCCGGGAGGCAAACAAAAGCATGGTGATCCGTGTCACAGACGAGGAGCTTCTTGAAAAAACCGGCGGTATCATCCAGGGAATGTCAGGGTCGCCGATCCTGCAGAACGGGAAGCTGATCGGGGCGGTGACCCATGTGTTTGTTCAGGATTCTGCGAGAGGGTACGGGATCTTCATAGAACATATGCTGGAGCATTAGATCCGGTGTACCGTATACCAGGCATCAGGGAAGACACAGCGGGAAGTATCCTCCTGGAAGGCGCTGTGTCTTTTTTCGTGCGCCTTCGACAGATTCCGCGGATATACGGGTTTTTTGTCGAATCTTAGGGACAAGTTTTCCTTGCTAAATTTTGAGGATATTACTATAATACAAGTAGTTTTTGGCATACTGAGACGAACAGCGAGATTAATGGAAACAAGGTGGAGGAGTATCCGAATGGAAAAGCTGAATATAGCGATTGCTGATGATAACGAAAGAATCGTAGACCTGTTGGATCATATCATAAGCAGCGATGAGGAACTGACGGTTGTGGGAAAAGCCGGAAACGGCGAGGAATTGTATGAGATCATCAAGGATAAAGAGCCGGATGTGGTACTTTTGGACGTCATTATGCCGAAGGTAGACGGGCTTACGGTTATGGAGCGGATCAACCAGGACAAGAGCGTGAAGAAGAGACCTGCGTTCATCGTGATCTCTGCGGTCGGACAGGAGAAGATCACGGAGAATGCTTTTGAGTTGGGAGCAGATTACTACATCCTGAAGCCCTTCGACAACGACATGGTGATCAGCCGGATCAAACACACCAGGATGACCCGGGAGAAAAATTTCCAGGAGGTACGGAAGGTCAATGCCTACGAGAGCAAAGAAGCGTATATGGAACGGAACCTGGAGTCTGATGTGACAGGAATTATCCATGAGATCGGCGTCCCTGCCCATATCAAGGGATACCAATATCTGAGAGATGCCATCATCATGAGTGTGGGAGATATGGAGATGCTGAATTCCATCACCAAGATCCTCTACCCGACCATTGCAAAGAAGCACCAGACGACGCCCAGCCGTGTGGAACGGGCGATCCGGCATGCCATCGAGGTGGCTTGGAGCAGGGGAAAGATGGATACCATCGAGGAACTCTTCGGCTATACTGTGAGCGGAGGCAAGGGAAAACCTACAAATTCTGAGTTTATCGCTTTGATTGCAGATAAGATCAGATTGGAATATAAAAGCAGATAATGCTTTTCAATCAGATAAAAATGCGTTATAATACTTTTATATAGCAGACTATTTCATCAGGAGGATGGGTAAATGAAGAAGGTATTATTTGTCGCATCGGAATGCGTCCCATTTATCAAGACAGGAGGTCTGGCAGACGTTGTCGGTTCTCTGCCGAAATGCTTTGACAAGGAGTATTTTGATGTACGTGTGGTACTCCCCAAATATATGTGTATGAAGGAGGAGTTCAAGTCACAGCTTCAGTACATTACGCATTTTTATATGGATCTTGGCTGGAGAAGTCAGTATGTGGGTGTCCTGGGACTGAATTATGACGGTATCCAGTTTTACTTTATCGACAACGAATTCTACTTCGCAGGGCCGAAGCCATACGGCAATATCTATGAGGACATCGAGAAATTCGCGTTTTTCTCCAAGGCAGCGCTTTCCATGCTGCCCAGTGTGAATTTCCGTCCGGATATCGTACACTGCCATGACTGGCAGACAGGGCTGGTTCCCGTATTTTTGAAAGACCGCTTTACCGACAATGAATTTTATCGCGGCATCAAGTCCGTGATCACCATACATAACCTGAAATTCCAGGGAATCTGGGATGTGAAGACGGTGCGTAATATTACCGGGCTTCCGGCTTATTATTTCACGCCGGACAAGCTGGAGGCGTATGGAGATGCCAATTATCTGAAGGGCGGTCTGGTTTATGCCGATGCCATTACCACGGTGAGTGAGACGTATGCGGAGGAGATCAAGACGCCGTTTTATGGAGAGCATCTGGATGGGCTTTTGAATGCCAGAGCCCATGACCTGAGAGGTATTGTCAACGGAATCGACTACGACGAATACAATCCGGAGACTGACCACTTTATCACAAAGAATTACAATGCGAAGAATTTCCGCAAGGAAAAGGTAAAGAACAAACGTGCGCTTCAGGAAGAGCTTGGACTGGAGCAGGATGACAAGAAATTCATGATCGGAATCGTCTCCCGCTTGACAGACCAGAAGGGCTTTGACCTGATCGCCTACATGATGGAGGAGATGTGCCAGCAGGATCTGCAGCTGGTCGTTTTGGGAACCGGCGAGGAGAAATACGAGAACATGTTCCGCCACTTTGCCTGGAAGTACCCCAATAAGGTTTCTGCCAACATCTATTACTCTGAGGCAATGTCCCACAAAATTTATGCCTCCTGTGATGCCTTCCTCATGCCGTCACTCTTTGAGCCCTGTGGATTGAGCCAGCTTATGAGCCTTCGTTACGGAACCGTACCCATCGTGCGTGAGACGGGCGGGCTGAAGGATACGGTATGGCCTTATAATGAGTATGAAGGAACGGGAACGGGCTTCAGCTTTGCAAATTATAATGCCCATGAGATGTTCAATACCATCAAATATGCCATGTATGTCTACTATGACAAGAAGAGGGAATGGAACAAGATCATAGACCGTGCCATGGCAGCGGACTTCTCCTGGAAGGCTTCTGCGAAAAAATATGAGGAAATGTATAATTGGCTGGTTCCCTGATTTTCCATAGATTCAGGATCAGGATAAAGAATCAGAAAGAATAAAAAACTGGTATGCCTTTGCTGGTTCATTCAGCAGGCATACCAGTTTTTTGATACCGTTGCTTGTGTTATTGATAAAGTTCCTCCAGATCCGGAGCGTTGGTGACATCGATGGTGCTGACCGTTCCTTCCTCTGTGTTGACGGAGATGCTGATGCCTTCGTAGGTGCTGTTGTAATTGAGTACCGTGTAATAGCGGAAGGAAGAGCTTTCCTCGGTTTCATATTCATAGCCGTCCAGGGCAGAGAGGAGGTCTTCCTCACTCATTCCAATGGTGATATCGCCGGGAAGGCGCAGATCGAATTGAGAGGAATACACATCGGCCGTCACATTGGTCACAAAACAGTTCTCCAGGATGGTAGCCCAGTCCCCATAGTTGGTTGTGAGCGTGCGGAAGGACTGGTTGTCTTTCATCAGGGTCACCCAGGCAGAACTCCTGGCAGCAGCATATTCGTCGGATTCTTCCGGAACGATTGTCCAGCCGTTTTCCAGAAATACACGGACGGGAGCGGGGAGCTGATAGAGCGTGCCCTCAAGCTCCAGCGTACATGCCCGAAGGTCTGTTCCAAGCTCCGTTGGCGCCTGGTACTGAGCTACGACTTCGGGAGCGTCTTCGTTGATCTCGCTTGCGGCATCCCCATCCTCTTCGGAAGCAACGAGGTTCCGAAGCTCCAGACCGGTCATTGCCCCGCTCTCGCTATCAAAGGAGAAGCTGACATCCTGATAGGAAGCATAGGTATAATCCAGGGAAGTCAGGGTGTCCCCATCATAGCGGCTGCTGGGTTCCCCGTAGGCTGCGATCACATCGTCAATGGTGGAATCCATGGTAATACCTCCGGGAAGGGAAGCTGTCAGATCCGTATCCTCCAAGTAGAAGGAGTCCAGCGTGATGCCGGCGATATCCGCTTCCGAAACGGGAACCACATTGACGCCCAGATTAAAGATGGTGGCATAGATGGTCAGATCCCCGTTTTTAAAAACTTCGGCGCTGGTGTACTGATTGGGAGAAATCTCCATGGACGCATCTCCGTCATACTCCCATCCGCGGGATGTAAATTCCTCGTAGGACATGGGGAATTGGTAGAGCTCACCGTTGATGGTGATCTGGAAGTCATAGAGGCTGGCTGCCTCCGTTTCCTGTGCTGTCTCCTGACTGCTCTCCGTGGAAGCTCCGGCAGCCGTCTCGGTGGAAGGCTCGCTGGCATAAACAGGGGCTGGCGCGGAAAACAAGAGTGCGGAGAAGAGCAGTGCTGCGATCAATTTCTTTTTCATAATGAATCCTCACTAAATGTTATATGTTTTTCGTTTGCGGTAATTAATTGATTACGGTAACTTTGGATGATGAAGTTTTCTTAGAGGATGTCTTCCGGATGCGGACTCTTTTGTCCTGGCGCCCGGTTCTGTCATAATGGTAGCGGTAGTTGCCGATCTTCACCCATTTGTTGGTTACCATGCGTCCGCGTTTGTCTACGTAGAAGTAGCCGAGACGTCTATTTTTTGCCATATAGCCGCTGGAATAGAAATAATACCAGTGACCGTTGATGCACTGCCAGGTTTGCCGGGAGTAAGTGCCGTCTAAATTGCGGTAGCGGGTTCCCTTTTTAGTGCGGATAAATTTAGCTTTCCGGCTTTTCTTATAATTGGGAACATAGACTCCGTTTTTGTCTACATATCTGCGGTTCCTTCCAGTTCCGACATACTGGTTGACAGCCATCTGCCCATTTTTGGTCAGATAACGGTTGTTGATCCACACCTTTTTGGCCATGGAACCGTCAGAGTAAAAATAATAATACATTCCGTCGATTTTGGTCCAGCCGGTGGCAGCGTAGCCGTTCTTGTCAAAATAGTAAGTGTATCCGGTAATATCCATAAACTGTGAGGTGACAGGATCGCCGGTGGCATCGTTTACATACTGGACGCGGGCGTACTCCTCATCCAAAACCCAGTGGTAACCGTTTGCAGCCTGGCTGCTGCCTGTGGGGAGAAACACGCACAGGGTAAATGCGGCGCCAAGAAGCGCAGCTTTGAAAAAGTGCTTCATAAATCTAAATCCTCCTCGTAAAATCTGCCTTTGTCTTTATTTTGACACAGATAGAGAGGGGTTGCAAGTGCGAAAATCTTATTTTTCTTTTAACCCGGATTTTGAAAGGGCGAGTAAAAATACCAGAGTGAAGAAAAACCCTTGAAGGATCAGAAGCATAAGATTAGGCAGTGCAGCCTCTGCCCAAAGGCGGCGGAGGAGAAAGAGGGAGCATGCGGCGGTAGTGAGAGCCGCTCCGGGTTTAAAAATCCAATCGGAAAAGGCAAAGGAAAAGGAGACGGTTCTTTTTAATTGCCAAAGCGAGGAAAAGGAGACCGCCATTTGGCTTGCCAAGGTTCCCCAGAGATAAGCGGTTATGCCATATTTGGGAACCAAGATCCAGAGAAACAGCAGGCGGAGAAAAATGCCGGCTAGATTCTGGAGAAAGGTGGTCATGGTTTTTCCAAGCCCATTAAGAATGCTGGACAGAGTTCCGCCTAGGTACAGAAAAGGGCAGATCCATGCCAGAATGACAATGAACTCGCCGGTCTCAGAATTGGAAAATAGGAGGGTTCCCAATGATTTTCCGAAAAAGAGAAAAACTCCGGTAAAGAAGATTCCGAGAAGCAGGCTCCCCTGGATCGTTTTTTCCACAGCACGCCGGATGCGCTTTTGATCATGAAGAGAGCTCGCTTCGGATACGGCGGGGAGAAGAACCGTGGAAACAGAACCTGTAATAGCGGAAGGAAAAAGGACGAGGGGGAGCGCCATTCCATTCAGGATGCCGTAAAGAGAGAGGGCATGGCTTTTCGAATAGCCAAAGATCTGCAGCATCATGGGAACAGAGAGTGCTTCCAGGCTCTGGAGCAGATTTAAGGAGATACGGTTTGCAGCCAATGGGGATGAAAGGGACAGCAGACTGTGAAAAGTTTTTCTTTTAATGACAGGGACCGTTTTGAGCTTTGAAAAGTGAAACAGCAGCCTAGTGACTAGATAAAGGACAGTGACGATCTCAGCGATGACGGTGGCAAGGACAGCCAGGATAGGGGAAATGGGGATGGCTTTTTCTGTCATGATCTGGTAGAGAAGATAGGAAGAACCGACCCGGATCGCTTGTTCCAGCAGCTGGGAGAAGGCAGGAAGCGTTGTTTGTTTCATTCCTATAAAGTATCCGTTCAAAAGGGCGTGCAGCGTGGAAAAGGGCAGGGAAAAGGAGAGGTAGCGCAGCAGGACGATGCAGCGTTCCTCTTTGAGAAAATGGCGGCATAGGAAAGGGGATCCAACGAAAAGAAGGAACAAAAGCAAAAGAGAAAGACTGACGGATAACAGGAAGGCAGCGAAGAAGTACCCCTTGGCTTTTTTAAATTCCGCTCTTGCCGCTGCACCTGAGACAAGGTTAGTGACGGCAGTCTGGATTCCGCCGGAGGACAGAGCTAAGGCCAGGGAAAAAATTGGAAAAATGAGTTGGTAGATCCCCATTCCCTCTGCACCAATCACATTGGAGAGGAATATCCTATAAAAAAAGCCGGCAACTCGGCTTAGGATTCCTGCAGTGGTGAGAACCAAGGCACCCCGCAGGATAAACTGTTTTTGATTCATGGCAGAACTTCCGTTTTCTTTTATGTTATTCATAAGAAGAGCTTGACAGAACTATTTGGCAATGATATAGTACCATTATAAATCCTAGTATAACAGTCGGAATTAATTTGCTTATGACATACAACAATCATGTAAAACAGGAGGTTTGAGAGCATGGATAAATTTTTGTATCTGGATAACGCCGCGACAACGAGGACAGCCCCGGAGGTTGTGGAAGCAATGCTCCCTTATTTTACGGAAAATTATGGAAATCCATCCAGCATCTACCGGTTCGCCGGAAACAGTGCGGATGCTGTCCGGCAAAGCAGAGAGTTGATCGCGCATTCTCTGGGGGCGAATACGGAAGAAATCTATTTTACTGCCGGAGGAACGGAGTCAGATAACTGGGCGTTAAAGGCTGCCGTGGATGCCTATGCTTCCAAAGGAAACCATATCATCACTACGAAGATTGAGCACCATGCGATTCTTCATACAGCGGAATACCTCAAAAAAAAAGGAGTGGAGATTACTTATCTGAATGTGGATGAGCAGGGAATTGTCAATTTGCAGGAGCTTAGGAAAGCAATTCGGCCGGAGACGATCCTAATCTCCGTTATGGCGGCCAACAATGAAATCGGAACCATTCAGCCAATCCGGGAAATCGGAGAGATCGCCCATCAGCACGGAATTCTTTTCCACACAGATGCCGTCCAGGCATATGGGCATATTCCCATTGACGTGGACGAGTGTCAGATCGATATGTTGAGCGCCAGCGGTCACAAGCTGAATGGGCCGAAAGGGATTGGGTTCCTCTATATCCGAAAGGGAGTGAAGATTCGGAATTTTATCCACGGCGGGGCACAAGAAAGAAAACGCAGGGCTGGAACAGAAAATGTTCCGGGAATTATAGGTTTTGGAAAGGCAGTGGAACTGGCTTTTCAAAGGATGGAGAACAGGGCGAAGGAAGAAAGCGAAGTGAGGGATTACCTTATTTCCCGTGTGCTGGAAGAAATCCCTTATACAAGGCTGAACGGTCACAGGAGTAAGAGGCTGCCCAACAATGCAAACTTCAGCTTCCAGTTTATTGAAGGAGAATCTCTTCTGATCCTGCTGGATTCGGACGGAATTTGTGCCAGCAGTGGTTCGGCATGCACCTCTGGGTCGCTGGATCCGTCCCATGTGCTTCTGGCGATTGGGCTGCCTCATGAAATCGCCCATGGGTCTTTGAGGCTTACGTTGGATTGGACCATCACGAAAAAAGATGCGGATTATGTCGTGGAATCCCTAAAGAAAATCGTGGGCAAGCTTCGGGGCATGTCGCCGCTGTATGAGGATTTTGTCAAGAAAAATGAGAGAAACAAGTGAAAATATAGACCATAGAACAGAGAATACGGAGGAATGAAGATGTACAGTGAAAAAGTAATGGATCATTTCCAGAACCCCAGAAATGTAGGGGAGATCGAGAATGCCAGCGGGGTAGGGACTGTAGGAAACGCGAAATGCGGGGACATTATGAGAATCTATTTGGATATCGACGACGACGGGGTAATTCGGGACTGCAAGTTTAAAACCTTTGGCTGCGGCGCTGCGGTAGCCACCAGCAGCATGGCTACAGAGCTCGTAAAGGGAAAGACCATCCAAGAAGCCTTGCAGGTGACCAACAAAGCGGTGATGGAAGCACTGGATGGTTTGCCGCCTGTGAAGGTACATTGCTCTTTGCTGGCGGAGGAGGCAATCCATGCGGCACTTTGGGATTATGCCGAGAAGCATGGAATTAAGATCGAGGGCTTAAAGAAACCGAAGGCGGATATCCATGACGGCGAGGAAGAAGAGGAGTATTGATGGCAATGAGTAAGGGCAAGGTCGTGGTGGGAATGTCAGGAGGAGTAGATTCTTCTGTGGCAGCATACTTGTTAAAGGAGAAAGGATACGAGGTCGTTGGCGTGACGATGCGCATGTGGGATCCCGCTGACTTGATCCCGAAGCGTGACGCAGCCGGCAATCCGATCCCCATTCCAGAGGTTTCTGCGGATGCGAAACGGGTTGCGGAACATCTGGGAATTGATTTTCATGTGCTGGATTTCAGAAATGAATTCCGTAAGAAGGTCATGGATTACTTTGTGAAAGAATATCTGAACGGAAGGACGCCCAATCCCTGTGTGGCATGTAATCGGGGTATCAAGTGGGAGGCGCTGCTTAAGTGGGCGGATTCTGTGGGTGCAGACGGAATTGCCACCGGTCATTACGCCCGGATCGAGAAACTTTCCAACGGGCGCTATTCCCTTCGGAGGGCTGCCTCGGCTTCCAAAGACCAGACCTATGCGCTTTACGGCCTGACACAGGAACAACTCGCCAGGACACAGATGCCAGTGGGTGAATTTACGAAAGAGGAGATCAGGGACATGGCGAGGATGGCGGAAATTCCTGTCGCTGAGAAGAAAGACAGCCAGGAAATCTGCTTTATCCCTGATAAGGATTATGCTGGCTTTATTGAACATGTCTATGGGAAGAAAATGGACAAGGGGAATTTTGTCAGCAGCAGGGGAGAAATTCTGGGTACGCATAAAGGGCTGCTCCATTATACGATCGGACAGCGGAAGGGACTGAACCTTTCAATGGGGCACCCCGTGTTTGTAGGGGAACTAAGACCCAAGGAAAATGAGGTTGTCATCGTAGAAAATGAAGAGCTTTTCAAAAAGACCGTATATGCGGAAAGAGTAAATTTCATGTCTGTGGAGGATCTGGACGGAGAGATGCGGGCGGTAGCAAAAATCCGCTATAATCATAAAGGTTCGCCCTGTACGCTGAAAAAGAAAAGCGACGGTACTGTTATCTGCCGCTTTGATGAAGCCCAGAGAGCAATCACGCCGGGGCAGTCACTGGTATTTTACGACGGGGACTACTGTATGGGCGGAGGAATTATCACGGGAGGGGAATGATCCCTCCCGTTTTTTCAGAAAGTTTCAAGAGGCAGGAAGTATGGTTTCCGCTTTCGGAAAACGGTGTAATAAGAGAAGCCGGCTTCCGAGAGCAGTTCGCGGACTTTGTGGAAATCGTAGGCCAGATCGCAGGGGCGGTGGGCGTCGGAACCTACGGTGATAAGCTCCCCGCCCAGTTCCCGGTAGCGCTTCAGAATTTCTTCCGTGGGATTCGGATGCCCAAGCCCGTATTTGAATCCGCCCATATTCATCTCAAGGCCGATGCCCTTGTCGATCAGAGTTCTTAAAATTTCATCCAAAACCTCCTGGTAAGCGGAATAGGAATAAGCTTTGTTCTTGTTGGGACCGTAGCGTACCACGTAGTCGATGTGACCGTAGACGTCCATCTCCGAAAAAGCATAGAGATTCTCCAGGATGCTTTCAAAATATTCCAGATAGGCTTCCCGCTCCGTACGTCCATCGTAGTAGTCCGGATAATAGGGATCCTTGTGATGCACCACATGGGAGGAGCCGATGACAAAGTCAAATGGCCAGGAGCGAAGATATTTGGTATGGATTTCGGCAAGCTGTGGCTGAAGCCCAAGTTCGATTCCGAACTGGAGTTCAATCTGCTCGGCAAAACATTCCTGCAGGGAAAGATATTTTTTGTAGTAGGCTTGCGTGTCCACATGAAAGGAAGTGTCTCCTCCGGGAAAATCCAGATCCATATGTTCTGTGAAGCATAGGGAAGAGAGCTTGAGTTTTAAGGCGGTTTCTGCCATCGCTTCCATAGGAGTATCCGAATCTCCAGAGAAGGCAGTGTGCACGTGATAGTCAGCTGACATAGTCATCCCTCTTTTCTTTAGAATGAACTCATCATAATAAAAAACAGATCAAAAGTAAAGGGAAAGTCTAAAAAGATAATAAAGTTTGAAATGGGACTTGAATTTTTGAGGTAAATTAGGTAAAATAATAGATAAGTTGATGTATCTTTAACAATCTAATCAGAAGAAGTAAAGAGACATTACAAGCAACTATTAAATTACTTTTAGGAGGAATAATATCATGGCAGTAAAAGTAGCGATTAATGGATTCGGGCGTATTGGACGTCTTGCATTCAGACAGATGTTTGGTGCAGAAGGTTTTGAAGTTGTTGCAATCAACGACTTGACTTCTCCGAAAATGCTTGCTCACTTACTGAAATACGATTCCACTCAGGGCAGATATGCATTGGCAGATACGGTAACTGCTGGTGAGGATTCTATCACCGTTGATGGAAAAGAAATCAAAATCTATGCAAAAGCAAACGCAGCAGAGCTTCCGTGGGGAGAGATCGGTGTTGACGTAGTTCTGGAGTGCACCGGTTTCTATACTTCCAAGGCAAAAGCTCAGGCACATCTGGATGCAGGCGCAAAGAAAGTCGTAATCTCCGCTCCGGCTGGCAACGACCTTCCGACCATTGTTTACAATGTAAACCATGACACCCTGACCAAAGATGATAACATCATCTCTGCTGCTTCCTGTACCACCAACTGCCTGGCTCCGATGGCAAAGGCTCTGAATGATCTGGCTCCGATCAAAACCGGTATCATGTGCACCATCCATGCTTACACTGGTGATCAGATGACTCTGGACGGACCGCAGAGAAAAGGCGATCTGAGAAGATCCCGTGCAGCAGCAGTGAACATCGTTCCGAACAGCACTGGCGCAGCAAAAGCAATCGGTCTGGTTATTCCGGAACTGAACGGCAAGCTGATCGGTGCAGCTCAGCGTGTTCCGACCCCGACTGGTTCTACCACCATCCTGACCGCTGTTGTAGAAGGAAATGTAACCGTAGAGCAGATCAATGCAGCTATGAAAGCAGCTTCCAATGAGTCCTTCGGCTATAACGAGGACGAGATCGTTTCCAGCGATATCGTTGGAATGAGATATGGTTCTCTGTTCGATGCTACTCAGACCATGGTTCTGCCGCTGGATAACGGCACAACTCAGGTTCAGGTAGTTTCCTGGTACGACAATGAAAACTCCTACACAAGCCAGATGTGCAGAACAATCAAATACTTCGGCAAACTGCT
>DVFT01000230.1 GCA_018713105.1 Candidatus Limivivens merdigallinarum
AAGATGAAGGTGGACGTCATACTCCGTTCTTCAACAACTACAGACCGCAGTTCTACTTCCGTACCACCGACGTTACCGGCGTTATCAACCTGCCGGAAGGCACTGAGATGTGCATGCCTGGTGACAACGTAGAGATGACCATCGAGCTGATCCATCCGATCGCTATGGAGCAGGGTCTTACCTTCGCTATCCGTGAGGGCGGACGTACCGTTGGTTCAGGCCGTGTTGCTTCTATCATCGAGTAATAGAATAGATAAAATAAAAGTATAAAGTACAGTTATCCCTGTACATGAGTCCAAGCGTAAGATTGCCCTGGAGACTTCGGTCTCTGGGGTTTTTCTGTTGCAGAAATATGCAGAAATTTCCAGACCAAACGGTCCCTTCCGGCATCTAATAGGTAAAAGAGACAAGAGAAAGGCAAAAAAAGGAGGAAGCTATGAATCTACTGGTACGGAAAGCCAGGCGCCACGATAAGGATGCTTTTGTCAAGCTCATGGAACAAAACAGCGAAAGCATGTACAAAGTGGCAAAGGCTATTTTGAAAAACGATGAAGATGCAGCAGATGCCATGCAGGAGACGACCCTGGTCTGTTGGGAAAAAATCGGGATGCTTCGGGAGGATCGTTTCTTTAAGACCTGGATGATGCGTATTTTGATCAATCAATGCAATGCCATATACCGGCAGAACTCTATTGCGATGGCTATTCCCTGTTTAGGACATTTGAGGTGGATCTGGAAGAACAGGAGATTGGAACTATCATGGAGCGGAATGCGGACGCTGAATCAGGAGATGGTTCCGGCACTCAAGTTTTGTATCTGCATGCCGACGTTGGTATGGATGGGACGCAGGAGAAGTGGTTTGGGTATTTGGAAGGAAAGCGGTGGATGACCATACGTTTATCGGGATGACGAAGGTGGATTTCGGCGGTGAGAAGAGGAGCGAAGGAACCTTGGATTTTTCCCTGACTTCGATTTCCTATGATACGGAAACCGATGACCCGGCATCCGCAGATCTTGAGAATAACGTTGCCTACGGCAGCTGGAACTTTGAGTTTCCTTTTGAAGCGGATTCGGAAAACGCCAGAGAAATCCAGGTCAACCAGAAAAATGATCAAGGGTATGGGGTAAAAAGCGTTGCCTTGTCGCAGTGCCAGTTGGTGATTAATTTGGATCTGCCCTATACAACCTTGTCGGAAGAAGAATTCTCCCATGAAGATTTTCAAAGGATGTGGGAGGCGAAAACAGAAGGCATGGATCCAGTGCCGGAACCGCCGTTTACCTATGAGGAATTTCTGGCGCAAAAGAATTATGCTTCCTGCTATGCGGTTGTCTATGACCAGGATGGAAATGCTTACCGCCCTGTCAGCATGGGACAGACTGCTAAGGTGATTCCCACGGAAGGACGGAGTTTTGAAAAACTGACGATTTTCCTGGGGGATGATCTGAGCTTGATAGATGCCAGGACGATGGAGGAAGCCCAAAATGCTGCGTTCCTATCCGTAGAAGTGGCAATCCAGCAGCAAGAATAAACAGATCTGCTCTCTTTTCAAATTTCCAGAAGTAAGGTACAATAACAACAGAATCTTACAGTAACATATATCAAGGAGGTAAACATCCCATGATCGCATTTTTAACCAGCAGCCCCGGAGGAATCCGCTTAGAGGACGGGGAAATGAAAGCATGTGCATTAGACGAGAGCAACGGTTTTGTGGAAAAGCTGAAATCCCATTGGAAAGGGACGTTTCGATGCCTTCTTCTAAGCTCAGATCCCGAGGGTACGGAAGGCAACGACCAGGTAGCGGAGATGATGGGGCAGGCGTTTGCCATGACAGGTCTTGGCGTTTCGGAGTTCGCGGTGTGTGACCGGAGGCGGAGTCAGATTTCCAGGGAGGAGCTCCACGCTTACGATCTTTTGATCCTGGCGGGAGGGCATGTGCCTACGGAACACGCTTTCTATGAGGAACTTGAGCTTCGGGAGAAGATCAAGGGGTATCCCGGCATGATTTTAGGGATCAGCGCAGGGACGATGAACAGTGCAGCTCTCGTCTATGCGCAGCCGGAGCTTCCGGGAGAGAGCCTGGATCAGAATGATCAGAGATTTCTGCCGGGGCTGGGGCTTACGGAGGTGATGATCCTTCCCCATTACCAGGAGATCAAACACCATACGCTGGATGGGAAACGTGTGATGGAAGACATCACCTACCCCGACAGCATGGGCAGGCGCTTCTATGCGCTGGTAGATGGAAGCTATCTCTATATCGAAAACGGCAGAGAACGGATCTTTGGAGAAGCCTATGCGATTGAGAACGGCTCCATCCGCAAAATCTGCGGGCAGGGAGAAGAATATATTCTGTGATGCGGGCGCGCCAGAACAGCAGAGAAATTCCATTTGGGAGTTCTCTGCTGTCTGAAATGAGGTCACGTTTCCTGAAATTGGACGGTCAACAGCACCACCTCGCTGTTGGTTCCCACTCTCATGTTCGGTCCCCACACCCCCACGCCGGAGGTCACGACGCTGGTCATGCCGTCCACTTCCTGGACGCCGTAGGGATTCTCCCAGAAGAGACCGATCAGCAGATTTCCGGGGAAAATCTGACCGTTGTGGGTATGCCCGGAAAGATCCAGATCGGCTCCGGCTTTGGCAAGGGAGGAAAGCTCATCCGGTTCGTGGTCCAGAACCAGGATGGGTTTTTCTTTGTCCAGGGGAGCCAGAAGTTCCTCAGGAGAGAGCCTGCCGCCCTCAATTTTTTCAGAGCGCCCCAGATCCTTTCTGCCCACCAGGTAGAAAGAGTTGTCGATCAGGATCGCTTCGTCGTTCAGAAGGCGGATGTTGGAATCCTGGAAAAACTGAAGCATCCGGGAATCGTCAGAATCAGAAGCCTTCCCCACAGAGAAGCCGCCAAGGAGCGGTTCGTCCATGTCATGGTTTCCGAAACAGGCGAAGCTTCCGTAGGTGCTTTGGATCTGGGAGAGGAGACGGCTTATAGTATCAGGATCCTGGATGGCTTCAAATTCGTTGTCGAAGGTGTCTCCCGCAAACAATACCAGATCCGCGTCCAGTTCATTGATCCGATTCACCAGATGTTCCACATGATAGGTTCCGATGCTGTAGCCGAGATGCAGGTCCGAAGCCAGGACGATCCGTAGAGAACCCTCGGAGTTCAGCGGTTTGTCCACGGTCACCTGATATTCCTTGGTATAGAGGGTACGCTCATGGAAGTATCCGTAGGTCCCGGTGAGGAGAACCGGACAGAGGATGAGGATCCCAGCCCTCTTGAGGGAGAGAAAGGCGCGATGATGGCTTCGTCTCAGGATCAGGGCGATCAGATCCGCCGCCAGTACAAAGAGAATGGCGTAGAGGAAATAGCCCAGAAACAGATTGCTGACCGGCTTTAGGATCCGATGCAGCCACAGGGGACGCTGGAACAAAAAAGAAGTCAGAACCGTGGTGGAAAGAAGCAGATACAATACGAGAAAGACAGTGCGGAAGCATCTCTTCCCCAGAGCTGGGTGCAGGGATTTCAGCCACTTTAGGGTTCTTGCCAACAAATAAACATTAATGAGCAGAAAAACAGGCGCAATCATGATCGCAGCCATCTGACATCGGTCCTTTCTTTAATTTATACTGATTTTCAGTGTGCTGTCTCATTATAACACAGGAACGGAAGGAAAACTCTGAGACAAACCGAAAGGATTTCTAAAAAAAGTTTAAATTGTGATGTTCCAAAGAGAGAGTGTGGATTGAAAAACACTTTCTTTTTTTGTATAATGGAGAAAACAAAAAAGAGCCTTCACAGGGCAGAAAGGAGCGAAGCCATGCTGGAATTCCGTTATGACACACAGCTTTTGATCGAAGGGGAGGATTTGTCCGAGGATGACATCCGGGAATATATCACAGAGCACATCCCGGGAGACTGCCTCCTGGCAGTGGGAGATGAGGAACTGATCAAACTGCATTTTCATACCAACGTACCCTGGAAAGTCCTGGAATACTGCGCTACCTTGGGCGATATCTATGACATTGTGGTGGAGAACATGGACCGGCAGGAGCAGGGGCTGAAAGGATAAGAAAACATAAGAAGTGAAGAAGCAGAGAAGAATCCCTCCGAAGTTTGCCGGGAGAAGCAAACTTTGGAGGGATAAAAATTTCTATGGAAAAACAGGGTGATCCTTGGATTCGCCATGGATCTTTCCCTTGGCTTTCCCGGTATAAACTTCTTTGAGGAGGAGCTCTTCGGAGTCCACGGTGGGGGCGGTGACGGAGGTATCCACCGTGACCTCGTAGTCGATGGCGCCACGCTCCAGCAATTTTTCCACAGCGCCCCGCCTTGCTTCTTCCATGGCGGCATGGCGAGCCGCCTCAAGGCTTTCCCGGTCAAAATGCAAGGTTTCATGGAGACCGAATACCAGATATTCCTCAATCCCGGCAGTGCTGTAGACGGGTTTGAGTTCCACCGGGAAGGTCACGGAGACGTTTCCGATGGCTGCGCCCAGGGCATTGGCCACCGGGGCATAGGGCGGGATCAGGGCAGTGGTACCCAGAAGCTTTGCCACATCCTCAAGAAAAATGTGGATCGGCGCCCCGATGCCCACCAGGGAAGCCTTGGTGGTAAGGAGGAGGGAGGAAAAGCCATCCGCTGAAGTCTTCGCCGTCTGGTAGCAGTCCTCCAGAAATTGATCATAAAATCTCGTGCCCTCCTCCTTCTCAAAGTAAGGATGTTCAAATTTCAGCAGGATCCTTGCCAGGTTGAAATAGAGTTTTTTGCGGACCAGCTCATAGGCCTGTTCACAGATGCCGTCCACCGAGAAACCGGTGCACAAGCCCACAAAAGCCGCGCCCAGACGGGAAGCCTCCGGATCATACCTGGAGAAATCTCCACGGAGATGCATGATATCTGTGGGGGTCAGACCTGCGCGCATCACGATGCCCTCCTGTTCCAGCCGTTCCGTAAATTTCAGCCCGTAGACATCCCGCCCCACCGCTTTGGCTGCCAGATCGATCCGCAGGGGACGGGATTTCAGAGCCTGGCAGAAGCGTTTTTCCAGGTCGGAGTAGGCAGGGCTCTGGGAGATGTCCTGCAGCAGAATGAAACATTCATGGAGGCAGAACAGATTGGGGCGTTCTGTCCGCTTTATCAGATCCCGAAGGTCTGACAGGATGGAAGGGTATTCTGCGGCAAGGCAGCATAAGGGAACGACCCGGCGGGTATCCACGAACAGCCCGTTTTTGTCAAAGCGGATGGCGCTGTCCCCGCCAAGCCCGAAGGTATCCACATACAGCCCCTTGACAAAGGTTTTCCACGTTCCGATGCTGATTCCGCTCCGCACCGTCACCGGAAACTTGTCCTTTACGATGGCGACATCCGTGGTGGTGCCTCCCATATCCACGATGAGGGCGTCCGCCTGGTGGGTCAGCTCCGTGCCTGCCATGATGCTGGCGGCGGGACCGCAGAGCAGAGTATCCACCGGGTGCTTGAGGGTGTAGGCGAGGGACATCAGGCTTCCGTCGCTTCGGACGACCACGATGGGAAGGGATAAGCCGCGTTTCTGCAGCACCTCCTGAATGGAGGAGAGGAAACTTTTGATGACGGGCAGAAGCCTGGCATTCAGAAGGGCGCTGGAGCCTCTTTTCAGTACGTTCAGCTCCTGAAAAAGCTCGTAGCCGCATACACAGGGAAGGTTCAGTGTTTTCTCGATGATAGAGCGGGCTTCCTTCTCATAGGTTCCCTGGTCCTGCTGGGCGAAAATCTCCACAATGGCGACGCTGTCGTATTCCAGAAACGATTCTTTGATATCCTCCTGAAACGTTTCCCAGTTTTTCACCGGTTTTTCCAGAAAATAAATCTCAGAAGGGTGAGGCAGCCCGTAAGAAGCGTAGAATTCCTCCACGGTCTTTGGCTCTACGCCGATAAAGACTAATTTTGCACGTCCTCCGATCCCCTCCACGCAGGCATTGGTGGCAAGGGTGGTGGAGAGGGAGAGAAACTGTGCTTCTTTGAGAAGATCCGGGGATAGCTGATCCAGGACATTGGAGATCCCGATCTTCAGATCTCGTTTTGTGGTGAGCGCTTTCCCCTGGGAAAGCACTTCGTGGGTGTCAAAATCAAAAATTACGGCATCCGTATAGGTGCCTCCGGTGTCAATTCCGATTCCTTTCATTGCGTGATCACTCCTCCTTATCGCCGTGGATTCCCGATGGCAGCGGGAATTCGGCGTTCCTGCAACCAGTATAAAGAATCAGAAAGCAGTCTGCATGGAAATATTTTGCGTTTTTTGTAAAAATATCAGGTTCCGTGCCTGGAATGACATTGGACATTTTGCACAAAAAATGCCCGGTATATGCTCAGAATAAATGACGAAATTGTAGAAAATGACGAAATAATTCTTACATGAACCTAAATTTTGTGATAAAATAAAGATAACAAGGTGACAGTCTGGCAAAGGAGGTAAAAAAATTGCAGATCGGTGATGTGGTTGTATACAAAAATAAAGGATTATTTCGCATTGAAGAGATCGAATCCATCAAGCGGGAACGCAAAAGCCCCGGTAAGGAATATTTTCGCATGAGGAATCTGGAGGACGAGAAGGATATCCTGTTTGTCCCGGCAAAAGACAACGAGAAGATGCGTAAGCCCGTGGAAAAGGAAGAGGCGATGGAGCTGATTGACGGCATGGATTCTTTGAAAGAGCTGTGGGTCCAGAATGAGCGTGCCAGAGAGAAGGAATACAGGGAATGCATCACCAGTGCGGACGTAAGAGGGTGGATGCGGATCATCAAGACAGTCCATGACCGGAAGGAACGGAAGGAGACCATCACGCCCATGGACAAAAAATACCGGGAGGAAGCAGAGAAGGCGCTGTTCGGAGAGCTTGCCTTCGTGCTGAAGCTTCCCAGAAAGGAAGTCCTGCCCTTTATCCAGAGCCGCAGGGAGATCAGAGAAAAAAGCTTTTGACGGGAAGTATGTTTTGCTCCTGTTTCTGCCATACTATAGCAAACCAAGGAAATAAGGAGGAAACATCATGAATGGAAACGCAGAGCTTTTGAATTTCATCTACCAGAATGCGGAGATGGGCGAAGAGGGAGCATCCAAGGTATTGGAAGTCGCCAAGGAAGAAGAGTTCAGCAAAGTCTTACGGGAACAGGTATCCGGCTATTCCGGCATCCGGGATGAAGCGGCGAGAATGATGGGCGAGCGCGGCATGGAGCCCAAACACATCGGCAGGATGAAAAAATTCACGGCGGATGTCATGATCGATATGAAGACCATGACGGACACCACCACAGCCCACCTGGCAAAGATGATGGTGGAAGGCGGAACCATGGGGATCACGGACGCCATCCAGAAGGAAAAAGAATACGCCCAGGCGGACGAAGAAGTCTTAAAGCTCATGGGAAAGCTTCGAAAATTTGAGGAAAAAAGCCAGGAAACCATGAAAAAATTTTTGTAGACAATCAGAGTTCCTTGAAGCTTCGGATGGAGCAGGGAAGGAGTTCCCCGTTGTCTAAAAGCAGGGTGCGCCGCAGCAGATTCTTTTCGCGGATATGATTCCGGTTCACCAGAAGGGAGCGGCTGCCATAGATCCATACCGAAGGGTGCTTCGCCTGGATTTCCTTCAGGGAACCGATCACATCATAGAAGGAATCCAACGTATGAAGGACGACATGATGGGGGATTTCCGAGGAAGTGATATAGAGCACCTGGGAACAAGGCAGAAACAGCTCTTTTTCCCATGATTTCAGGTTCAGGAGCGCATCGCGGTCCACATTCCATGCCTGAAAACGCTCATAGGCAGACTGGATACAGGCATACATGCGCTGCCTCAATGCTTCCTCATCCTCGGTTTTGACGATAAAGTCCATTGCCTCCAGGCGGTACCGGAAGGTTTCCAGCGCCCATTCGCTGTGGGAGGTGAGAAAGACCAGGAATGCTTTTGGATCCTTCCGGCGGATTTCCCGCGCCAGCTCAAACCCATTTTGCCCGGCGCCCAGTTCGATATCCAGGAAATAGAGCCCGCCATCCTCTCCGTCTGGAAGGGAGGAAAGGAGCTCTATAGGACTGGACGCGGCGGCGCCCATCTGAATGTTCCAGTCTTTCAAAAGGATGGCTTTTTTCGCCAGCTGGAAATAGGATTCCAGCAGTCTGGGATTATCTTCACATACATAAATCTTCAGCATAGATTCCTCACAAGTGTCTTAATTCCTGAATGACGAAGCCCGCCTTCAGGGATGTCTGATGTTCGATTTCCGGGTAATGTTTCAAAATGTCATTGACGATCGCCAAGCCGTTTCCATGCCCGGCTCCCTTGGTGGTGTACCCGCAGCCGGAAAGCTGCGTGAGGGTCAGATCGTTGTTCCGGTAAGTGTTGGCAAGGAGAAAGCTGACCCCGTCTTCCTCCAGGAGAAAAGAAAATTCCAGCTTCTTTTCCCTGGATTCCCTGGCAGCCTCGATGGCGTTGTCAAAGTAAATCCCCAAGATGCGGATAAAATCGATCATTTCCATACGGACGGCAAAGATCTCGGACCGGACGGAAGCTTTTACCGCAATCCCGGCGGACTGGGCGGCGAAGGCTTTGCTGATGCAGAGACCTTTGACCTCCGGGATCTGGAGGGATTCAAGGGAAAATTCCGGGGAATAACTTTGCATCTTTTCATATAAGGGATAAAGCCCGTTGCAGTAGAAATTCTGGATGACAGAAAGGTCTCCCTCCTTTACCGGCTCTGAGAGAGCCAGGAGGAGGTTGTAGTAATCATGCTTGAATTTCCGAAGTTCCTGGTAGGAAGCCTCCAGAGTGGCGGAGTATTCCTGCGCCGCAGTGAGGTATTCCACCCGCTGCCGGTACTCCTGGTTCTTCTTCATCTCCCGCATGATCCAGTAGAGGAGCAGTCCCATAAAGACGAAAAAGGCGGTAAACAGGACGGCATTCAGGCGGATGATGAAATTGGGATAGCCGATCTGTTCCCCATAGGTAAAGTTGGTGATAAAGATGATACAGCACGCCAGCAGCCCCAGAAAGCAGAAGACGAGAGGGAGCTTGGGGAGGGTCAGGGTGGAAAGGCTGAATTTTCTCTCCAGGAGACTTCGCATGGAGCGGAGGACGGCGTAGACCAGGATGATGTTGATGGCGGTAAAAAGCAGCGGGTACTGCAGGCTGACATCCTCCAGGGAAAGGGAAAAGATAAGCTGGGCAGCAAGCAGGCAGAAATAATTGATGACTATGCCGCAGAGATAGCCCCATAGGGAACAGCATAAGGAAAAAAGTTTATTTTGGGACAGGACAGTTATGAGAATACAGTTAATAAATAACAGTAAAAACGTAGTAATCTGACCAAGGGGAGCGATAAAAATAACAAAGAAAAGGATGCACAGGAATAAAAATATCTTTTTCACAGCAGATAAGTGAGCGAAAAGGAAACCTGTATAACAAATAAATAATAAAAGTGCATTTAATACATAACCCAAAAGTGTATACCACTCCATTATACTAATACTCCCTCAAATTTGTTACTTATCATTATAGATGGGTCTTTTACAAAAATCAAGATGTCAAAAAAGGTGCAAAAGTTAAAAATTTCGCGATAATAACGTTCAAGACGAAAAACAATACGCTCAGGACGTTTTTTACATAGAGGCGGAAAAATGTGGTATGTTAAGTACACCAACAAAGGAAGGAAAGATGATGCGAAGAAAACTGGCGCGGCAGATAACAAACTGGACAATGAGGAACAGCCTATTGACAAAGGAGGGAGAGGCGGATGTTGTTTGTTATGGAATAGAAACCATTTTGGAATTTATCGAAGTTGTTTTGATATGTTTCCTGATTGGCAGCCTATTCGGGAAAGGCAGTGAAACGGCACTTGCTCTTGGGGGCTTCTGCATTTTAAGAAGTCAGGCAGGAGGAGTACATTGCAGGGAACGGTGGCAATGCCGGTTCTGTATGGGAATGATTGTAACTATAGCAGTGTTTGTTCCCGACATTTTGGTACTGCCGCTTTGGGTTCGCAGTCTCCTGTTTGTGGGCATGGGGATGGTATTATACCAGAAAGCTCCTGCAAATGGGGAAAAAGCAAAAATTGAAGATGTT
>DVFT01000231.1 GCA_018713105.1 Candidatus Limivivens merdigallinarum
GTTTGGCATATCAATTTCTCCTTAATATAATCATTCACATCTTTCATACTGATTTTATTATACCCTCTAACTGCATATTATTCAATATATTTCACTGTGAATTTACAGTAACTCTTCAGCAATATAAAAAATTCTATTTTCTCCGAACCTCCCCATCTCTTGCCTTTTCCCCTACCCTGTGATACGATACCAAAAGACACTGTCCCAAGAAAGGAGATGCCCCGTGACCAAACAAGAAGCTTACCGCATCCTTGGGCTTACTTCCGGCAAGTCTGCAGAGGGCGGAGTTACGCTTTCCGAAATCAAGACAAGATACCGTTCCCTCATGCGTCTGGTTCATCCGGATGCCCGGGAGGCTTCCGGGAAACCTTATCCTTACAGCGCCGGCGAAATCATCCACGCCTACTCATTTCTAAAACAGGATTTCGTTGCCCCTCCAAACGAGAGAAAAAGCCCGAAGGACTGTTCCTGTTCCAAAAGACAGGCATCCATGCAGGCCTGGGATGCCCCTGTCAATCCCTTTGCTTATACGGAACGGGACATTCTCCACTATGCGGAGGATTCCTCCGGGAGCCACATCGGTACCTTTTCCATTGCCCGTGGAAAATATGTTTGGAAGATCGAGGAGGATTTCCCGCTGTTCCTTTTGAGCATCTACCGATGCAGCAGGGAGCTTCTGGAGGAAATCGACTCTGCCTTGAATCGCCCTGAGGATCCTTCCTTTCTCAAGGCCATCCAGGCAGAGCTCAGTTATCTTCTGGCGCAGCAGTTTATCGATGGGAGCGGGATTTTGGAGCATTTGGCAAAGGAGTCGGCTTCGGAAGAGGCAGGCGCCGGAACCTTTCTGATCCCGTCCATGCTGGAGACTGCGGGCAAAACGGCTGCTATAAAGGTCGGGGAAGCCCTGTATCCCTCCAGGCTCCTGAAGCACCGGCTGTATCTGAAAAACCGGTCTGGGACAGAACTGGGGTATCTCTCTTTTCTGGATGACCGTTTGTACTATGTGGTCATCCCGCTTTTTGAGCAAAAACGTGTCCTGGTCAGGATTCAGGCAGACGATTTCGTTTCAGGCTCTGAACGTAGCCGTCGTTTTGCCGGATATCAGAGGCTCCGCCTTTGGATCCGTTTCCGGAATGATCCGATTTCCGGGACGCCGGAAAATCTAAACCTGCAGATTCAACATCTATTGGAACATTATCGGACGAAGCCTGCTTTTTCGTAACAATTCAGCTTAAGCTTGCGCACAGGCTGCACAGGCCGTAAGAATACAGACCGCATCCGATTTGAAATTTTGACTTGGAATGTAGAAAGGAATGAGACATTTATGAGTTATCAAGCAATTTTATTCGATCTTGACGGAACCCTGCTTCCCATGGATCAGGAAGTGTTCACCAAAGGATATTTCAAGGCTCTCGCCTCTGTCCTCTGCCCTATGGGGCTTGAAGCGGACGCCCTGACAGCGGCTGTCTGGGCTGGAACCAAGGCAATGGTACAAAACGACGGCAGCCGCAAAAACTGCGAGGCGTTCTGGGAACAGTTTGCCCTTGCCCTGGACTGTGACACTGACAAATTCCGTCCTGTGACAGACCGCTTCTATACCAACGAATTCCATCATGCCAAGGCTTATACCGGTGAGAATCCCCTGGCTGTGGAAGCGATCCGCCTGGCACATGAGAAAGCCGGGAAGGTGATTTTGGCTACCAATCCGATTTTCCCGCTGTCCGGCCAGGCTTCCAGGCTTGGCTGGATCGGTTTAAAGCCAGAGGATTTCGATCTGGTAACTTCTTATGAATCCGATTCCTTCGGGAAACCGAATCCCCAATATTTCACCTCGATCTGTGAGAGAATGGAGCTTGAACCCTCGAACTGCCTGATGATCGGAAACGATGAGCTGGAGGACATGTATGCCGGCTCCAAGGCAGGGTTCAACTGTTATCTGGTAAAGGACTGGTCCATCCGCTCCCAGGAGCATCCCTGGGAAGGAGAGAGCGGAAGTTTCCAGGAAATGGTGGAGATGCTGCGTTCCCTTTAAAAAACCCTGATCTTTCTTTTCTCCAGGGCATCAAAGAGCTGCTGTTTGTCTTTTACCGCACACATCAGCTCCTGATGCCTTCCCTTCATCACAATCCGGTCCAGGGAAGCGGCGCTGCCGGCAATTGGATTGTGGGTCTCATAGACACGCTCAATCTCGCTGAACTTCATGGTATCTCTCAGAAATCCAAAGACAACTGTCACCTTGTCCTCTTCCAGGAGCACATAATTCCTCGCCACAATGGGAATGCAGAGAAGATTCAGCAGGGCTAGCCCCACCAGAAGCGGCGCCAGTTTCTCCTTCTCCACGATCATTTCATATAGAATCAAAGCATTTCCCGCCAACAGAATCGCCCAAAACCAAGGGGCAACCTTTCCCGGTATCTTCATCCCCATCACCTCCCCGTGTGATATATTTTCCTTTTAAACCATGGACCGTGACCTTTCCGGTATATCCCTGCTTCGCAGTACAAGCCCGATATCAGCGGTCTGAATTTCACTTCGTACAATCAGTATACCACAATTCCCTCCAAAAATCATTTTTCTGCAGCCGTCACCTCCGTCGCCCCCCATCCGTCGTTCTGCACCGTTGCCCGTTGGATATCCATATATTTATGCAAACAAGCTGTACATCCATGCGGCTGCCCTCCAGGCGCACGCGCGCAAAAAAGGCAGATTGGCATCTTCCCAACCTGCCGCTTTTTACTGAAAAATCCCTTCATCCCAACGATTCGAGATAGTCCAAAAGCTGTCTGATATTTTTCTTTCCAAAAGTGACATGGGTGTCGTTGACCACCAGGCACGGGACGCTCATTACCTGGTAGGCAGTGCGAAGCCCTTCAAAATGATTCAGGTCGTACACCTCGGCTGTGATGCTTGCATGCTCTGCCGCAATTCTCTGGGCTGCTGTCACAAGCTCCGGGCACATGGTGCAGGATAGGGATACCAGCACCTTCATGTGGAACTCTCCCAGGCTTTGAATCTCCTCCTTCAGCCCCTGATCCAGCGCCTGACCAGATCCCGCTGCATGATAAAGCCCCAAAATAAAAGAAGTAAATTCATGACCGCCCGGTACGCCATGGAATGCTAGCCCGGTGAATGTCCCATCCATTTTGTATACGCGCACGCAGGGCAGCTCTTCCTCTTTTGGGGCGTTCCTTTCTGTCTGGACCTTCAGCTTGTCTGTCAGTTTTCCCAATTCTGTTATATAGTGTTCCAGCTCTGCGGAGAGCTGGGAGTCATTGAGGCAGAGCTTCAGGCAGAGTGTCTCCTCCATTTTTTCGAACACCTGCTCCAGGGAAGCCAGAATTTCCTGGGAAAACAGTCTGCTTTTGCTCTTCTGGGACGCAGAAACTTCTGTCGCTTTCCCCTGCCCTGCCTTCCGAACCGGTTCCTTCTGGATTGGCTTGGCGGGGTGAAGCCCCGTTTTCTCCTGCATTCCGGCAGCATAACGCTCCAGCTCTGTAGCCGCCAGAGCTCCTTCCCCCACGGCTGTAACCACCTGCCGAAGCCCTTTGACGCAGACGTCGCCCGCTGCATACAGCCCTTCCACGCTGGTCCTTTGATTCCGGTCCGTGAGGAGATAGCCCTGCTCATCCAACTCTGCAATTCCTTTGACCAGCGCTGTGGCAGGCTCATAGCCGGCAAAGACGAACACACCGAAGGTATCGTTCTCTTTTGCCCGGTATTCGGTCACTTCCCCGGTAGCCGTATTCCGATATCTCAGGTACCTGAGAACGGTATCGCCTGCCACCTCTTCCACCTGTGTATGGGTTAAGACCGTAATCTTCTCATGCTTTCTCGCCACCTCCGCGGTGGCGCTTGCGCAGGAAAAATCCGCCCCGCGGATCAGTACGGTCACATGGCTTGCGTATTTCGTCAGGAACACACTTTCTTCTGCAGCTGCGAATCCGCCGCCCACCACGAAGACTTCCTTCCCTGTAAAAAATTCTCCGTCGCAGGTCGCGCAGTATGCCACCCCATGTCCCCGGAAGGCTTCTTCTCCCCGAAAACCTACCATACGGGGATGTGCTCCGGTGGCAAGGAGCACCCCAAAGCATTTCCACTCTCCGCGGCTTGTCTGAATGGTCTTGATATCGCCCCCAAGCTTTAGACCTTCCACTTCTGCCAGGAGAAATTCCGCCCCGAAGCTCTCCGCCTGCCTTCGCATGGTTTCCGTGAGTTCTTTCCCCGAAGCCCGCTCTACACCGGGGTAGTTTACCACCTCTGCCGTTATAGTGATCTGTCCCCCAAACTGTTCCTTCTCCACAACCAGAACGCGGTATCTGGCTCTGGCAAGGTACAAGGCGGCTGTCAGCCCAGCCGGTCCGCCGCCCACCACGATCACATCATAAAACCGTTCCATGACCTTCCCCATCTGTCACAGCTGCCCTACCAGATCCAGGCTCGGCTTCAGCGTTTCTGCACCCGGCTGCCATTTTGCCGGGCAAACCTCATCCCCGTGTTCTGCCACAAACTGGCTTGCCTGCACTCTTCGGAACAGTTCTTCCGCATTTCTTCCCACGTTTCCTGCCGTCACCTCGTAGGCGACAATTTTCCCTTCGGGATTTACCAGAAAACTGCCTCTCTCTGCCACTCCGTCGCTTTCAATATATACCTGAAAATCCTTTGCCAGGGCGTGCGTCGGGTCAGCCAGCATCGGATACTGGATCTTCTGGATCCTCGGGGAGGCATCATGCCACGCTTTGTGCACATAATGGGTGTCACAGGAAACCGAATAGATCTCACAGCCTGCTGCCCTGAAATCCTCGTATTTATCTGCCAGATCCTCCAGCTCCGTCGGGCACACAAAGGTAAAATCCGCTGGATAGAAGAAAAACACACTCCATTTTCCAAGGATATCCGCCTTGGTGACCGTTTTAAAAGCGCCGTTCTGGAATGCCTGTACCGTGAAATCGCTCACTTCTTTATTGATCATTGACATTGTGAAAACCTCCTTGATTTTTATTGGTTAGTAATAACTAACTTTAGCTTATTATATGCGTTCCCGCGATTCTTGTCAAGGTTCTTTTTTCCGTTTCTTCCTAGGATCAACAAATAGATAGGGCTGGATTAAATAGGGAACGAGCCCTTTCAGCTCCCTGATCGGATCGTGGAGAACGCTTTCCTATCCATACGGCTGCTAAGCGCAACGCACAAACCAATGAAGGCTGACGCATCCAGCCCCAACCCCCACGGGAGTCCATCGCTGATGCGTCAGCCCATTTCTCAATGTTTCTCAGTTTTCACTTTTTTTCACCGGCACGAATTTAGCCCGGTTCATCAGCGGATGCTTTAACTCAATGGCTCCGGGGACTTTGCATGCCATCACGCAGGCTCCGCAGTAATAACATTCTCCCGGATACATGACAATGGGCGGTTTGCCCTTTTCCTTTGCAGGATAGAGAACGTCGCACTGACATACCGCGGCACAGCTTCCGCAGCCGATACATTTCTCCGGATGATAGATCACCGGCCTTGCGCTGCAGTGCTCCTGTTCCACAGAAAATTCCCGGGGCTTCGTCTCTCCCGAAACGCCAAGCTCTTTTCTGACCGGGGCGGCTGCCGTCTTGTAGTCCGCTTCCGGCTCCCTCTCCCGGATCTCATCTTCATTGTGCTTCTCATATTCCTCCTTCAGATCCCCGAAGAAATCAAGAGGAACGCTCCGCGTCAAGACCTTCCCGTTCTCCTGGCGGATCGCAATATGCCTTCTGTCCCGTTCCGGATCCATTTCCGGATAATCGCTTCGCATAAAACTAAGAGGCGCAGAGCTGGACTTGCGGGCAAGGCTTGCATAGAGCACGATCTTGGCAACGGTGAGGATATCCAGCACCTCATGGATACGCATCAGCTCATGGGGATTCCTGGCATACAGCTGCGGCACCGCTTCCCGCTCAAAGCTTTCCAGAAGATCCAGCCCTTCCTTCAGAAGGTCATCGCACTTGACGCCGCCGCAGTAATTCTGCATCGCCTTGGCGATTGCCATGTTCAGCTCCTTCCAGTGCATCCCTTCCTCCGGATTGACGGTCAGGGGATGGTAGAGACGAGCCTTCTCCGCTTCCACATCCTCCCTCCGATACTCCGTAAAGTCAATCTGCTTAGCGGCTTTTGCTGCCTTTCTGCCCGCATAATACCCGGTAGCGCAGGCGAACCCTGCGCAGTCGGAGGCGTAGAGCTGATCTCCTGCTGCATAGACATTTTCCAGGTTGGTCTTCAAATCCCAGTCATGGAGAATTCCTCCGGGCGCTCCGAAGAACTGCCGCTCCTGATCCAGGAAGCTGGCGGACTGCCAACCGGTTCCGTAGCTTTGGAGCATGTGCTTTTCGGGATCGAAGCCCCGCTCCTTGTAGTTCTGATAGATCGGGATCTTGGTTTTTGCCTCTTCCCCCACCATCATTCCCCAGATGACCTTCCGCTCCATCTTGGGCATCCGGCTTAGGTCTGCATAAAACGGAAGCTGATAGCCCCGTTTCATCAACTCCTCAAAATCCATGGTCTCCGGTCCCCGATACTCGTATTTCGGATTGTCAATGACGCCGCCTTTCAGGAAAAATTTCTGTCCTTTTGCCGGGTAATACCGCTCGCTGACCGTCTTTAACTCCTTACCGTCCCGGTCCACATAAGGGATCTCTTTTCCCCGGGCATCCACCATGGTGGCGGCATACCAGGTATTGTGGTTGTTTCCTGCCCCGTAAGGCGGAAAGCTCCTGCCGGCTGCCGAGAACTCCGCCCGCACCGTTTTCTCCATCATGGTGAATTCCATGCCTGCCCTCCAGCCCATGGCATGACCGCTCCCGATGCTCTGCATGGGGCGGAACTCACAAAGCCCGGTCAGATCCGGATCAAACAGCCAGACCCTTGACGGACGGGACATGGCAAGGATGGTGGTCTTCGCTTTGAAAATGAGAAACTTCCCGGTCTGGGTATTCATTCCCATAGCTCCGATTCCTTTTTTCCCATCTGTAAGGAGCGCCGTCGCCTCCGTTCTGTTAAGCAGACAAACGCCCAGACGCTTCATCTCCTTCACCAAGGCAGGTTTGAAGGTAGACCCCCAGACACGTAAGGTAAATTTGTTCTCATAGTCGTAGGCGAACATCAGCTTCGTCTCGTCATCCCGGAATTCCGCTCCGGCAAATTCATCTTCCGTATCCCTGATTTTTCCGCCAAAACGTTCCAGGTCCAGCAGCCGGTCAAAGCCCTCCCGGCACTCAATGTAGTGGGCGATCCCGTTGCTGTACCAATCCTGCTCCCGCACGTAGGCTTCGGCAATCTCCTCCGGCGTCACTTTGGAACAGGGATTCGTACATGCGGATTCCCAATGGTCAAATCCTGTCCCGGCAGCTCCGCTTCTTGTGGCATCCCCTTTTTCCACCACCACGACGGAACAGCCTTTCCGTGCGGCTGCAATGGCGGCGAAACAACCGGAAAGCCCGCCTCCCAGTACCAGCACGTCGCTTTCTATCGCTTCCTCCTGACCCACCTGGTTTGGATAGGGCCAGCCATATTCTTCTCTGTTCATACTTTGTTTTCTCCTCTCCCCTCTGGCAGATTGCCCGCCCACAGACATGCCACCTGATGCCCAGGCGTCACTTCCTGCAATGGGATTTCTCCTCTGTGGCATTCTTCCTTTGCGAAAGGACAGCGCACCGCAAACCGGCACCCCGGCTTCGGGTTTACAGGGCTTGTCACCTCGCCCTTAATCAGTTCCCTCTGCTTATGGCAGGATTCCACGCTTGGAATCGGAATGGATGCCAGAAGCGCCTTCGTGTAGGGATGCAGCGGATTCCGGAAGATCTCCTTTGCCTCTGCCTTCTCCACACATTTTCCCAGGTACATGACCATGATCTCGTCCGAAATGTGGCGCACTACCGACAGGTCATGGGTGATAAAAAGATAGGTGAGCCCCATCTCCTCCTGAAGATCCATCAGAAGGTTTAGGATCTGTGCCTGGATAGATACGTCCAGCGCTGATACCGGCTCATCACACACCACAAACTGCGGATTTAAGATCAGCGCCCTGGCAATCCCGATCCTCTGGCGCCTGCCTCCGTCCAGCTCATGGGGATAAGCGGAGATCAGCCTTTTGGCAAGCCCTACGGTATCCATGATCTCTTCCACCCTCCGGTAAGCTTCCTCCTTGCTCTTACAGAGCTTATTGACCAGGAGAGGCTCCAGGATCAGCTGCTGCACCGTCATCCTGCCGTTCAGGCTGGAATAAGGATCCTGAAATACCATCTGAATCTTAGGTCTTACCGCTTTCATCTCTTTTTTCTTAAGCTTGGCAAGGTTTTGCCCTTCAAACAAGATTTCCCCTTCTGTGGGAGGATCCAGGCAGAGCAGGGTACGTCCCAGAGTGGATTTGCCGCAGCCGGACTCTCCCACCACCCCCAGGGTACTGCCCTTTTGGATATCAAAGCTTAAGTCATCCACTGCATGCAGAAGCCCTGCGGGCGTATGGAAATATTTTTTTAAATGGCGTACTTGGATCAGGCTTTCTCCCATCACTGCACCTCCTTATCCGACTTGATCTGATGGCAGCGGATCTGATGTCCGTTCCTTTCCCACACAGGCGGAGCTTCCGTCCTGCATTTTTCCGTACATTCCTTGCAGCGCGGCGCGAACCAGCAGCCTTTCGGCGGCTTCGTGGGATCCGGCATCAGCCCTTCGATGGGATGGAGCCGTTTGCTGTCCTCCGTAAGGCTCGGGATCGAACCGAACAGCCCTTTCGTGTAAGGATGGTGGTTTTCTCCCAGAAAAATATCCCGGAGCGTACCGTATTCCACGATCTCTCCCGCATACATGATCGCCACCTTATCACAGGTCTCCGCCACGACGCCCAGGTCGTGGGTGATCATGATCACGGAGGTCTTGTATTTCCTCTGCAGATTGCAGATCATCGTCAAAATCTGTGCCTGGATGGTCACATCCAGCGCCGTGGTGGGTTCATCTGCAATCAGAAGCAGCGGATTGCAGATCAGCGCCATGGCGATCACCACCCTCTGACGCATCCCGCCGGAAAACTGATAGGGATACTCCACCTTCCGCTCTTTCGGGATTCCAACCAGCTCCAGGGTTTCCTCCACCTTCTTCTCAATCTCCTGTTTGGACAAATTCTCCTCATTATGAAGGTACAGCGCCTCCCCGATCTGTTTTCCCACCGGGAGCACCGGGTTGAGTGCCGTCATGGGATCCTGGAAGATCATGGAGATCTTGCTTCCCCGGACCTTCTGCATCTCCTGTTCGGAAAGCGTCAGAAGATCCCTTCCCTCAAAGTTCACCGTGCCTTCCGGCACAATGCCGGTCCTCTCCGGCAAAAGTCTCATAATTCCCAGAGCCGTGGTGGTCTTGCCCGCTCCGGTCTCTCCCACCAGCCCCAGCGTCTCGCCTTCCTTCAGGGAAAAGCTGATCTCGCTGACTGCATGCACGGTCTCCAGGTCCGTCTTATATTTGATCGTCAGATTCCTGACGTCTAAAACCGTCTGTTCCATGTTTCCTCCTTCCCGTCAATCCTTCAGCTTCGGATCCAGCGCATCCGTCAGACCGTCTCCCACCAGGTTAAAGGACAGGGAGCTTAAGACGATGAAGATGCCTGGAAATACCAGCAGATACGGGGACGTGAAAATATAGGTCTGTGCTGCGGACAACAAAGCGCCCCACTCCGGGGACGGCGGCTGGATACCCATTCCGATAAAGCTTAGGCCTGCCGCGGAAAGGATCATGCCCGATATGGACATGGTCGTGTTGACAATGATCGGTCCCATCGCATTGGGGAGCACATAGCGGAAAATAATCCGCGCATTGGACGCCCCGTAGGATTTTGCCACCTGTACATAATCCTGTTCTGCCACCGTCAGGACGACAGACCGGATCAGCCGGACATTTCCGGGGATACAGGAGATGGTGATGGCAATGATCAGATTCTGCATGTTGCTTCCCAGCGCCGCCACCACAGCCAGGGACAACAGGATCGGCGGCACGCACATGAATACATCCACGATTCGGCAGATCACATTGTCCACCACTCCTCCGAAATATCCGGCGCTTGCCCCCAGGATGGCTCCTGCCACCAGGGCGATCAGGCTGGTCAGGATCCCGATGGAAAGGGAATACCTGGAACCGTGCACTACACGGGCAAACAGATCCCGCCCCAGCTCATCCGTTCCGAAAAAGTGTGCCAGGGAAGGCCACTGGAGCCGGTCAGCCCCCACCTGCTCCACACATTTGGAATAAGGCACGATCAGGTCAGCAAACAGGGCGATTGCCACGATGATGATAAGAAGTACCAGACCTGCCACTGCTGCTTTGTTCTTCTTGTAGCGTCTCCAGATTTCTTTCATCTGGTCACGCCATCTGGATTGTCTCCTATTCACGGCTCTTCCCTCCATTCTGATATTTTGCCTTGATCCTCGGGTCAATGAACGCATACAGGATATCCACAATCAGGATAATCAGGCTGAACAGCACCGCCAGGAACAGGGTCGCCCCCATTACCACCGGGATATCCTTCTGCCGGATGGCAGTGGTGATCAGCGTTCCCATGCCCGGCATCGCGAACACGGTCTCCGCAATGATGGCGCCGCCTAAAGAAGCTCCAAAGCTGGTTCCCAGCGTCGTGACCACCGGGAGCATGGCATTTCTCAGCGCATGTTTCCAGATGATCCTTTTCTGCGATGCCCCTTTTGCCCTGGCAGTCCGTATGTATTCCTGCCGGATCGTCTCCAGCATCGCCGACCTGGTCAATCTCAGCAGGCTCGCCGCCGAGCTCATACAGACGGTGATCGTGGGCAGGATAAAATGTTTCAGGCTTCCGGCGCCATAGGACGGCAGCCATCCCAGCTTCAGGGAAAAGAGAAGCAGCAGCATCAGTCCCAGCCAGAATCCGGGAATGGATGCAAAAATCATCGCCACCACCACACAGGTGTGATCCAAAACCGAATATTGACGGACCGCAGAGATGATCCCCAGAGAGATGCCGATAATGGAAGCCGCCGCCATGGACAGCACCGCCAGCACCAGAGTATTGGGGAAACGGGCAATGATATCGTTGATCACCGGCTGCCGGCTCTGGTAGGAAGTCCCCAGGTCAAAATGAAGCACGATATCTCCGATATAGTTGATAAAACGAATCAAAAACGGCTGGTCATAGCCAAATTCCGCATTCAGGGCGGCAATATCCTCCGGATCCGCCGTGATCCCCAAAATGATGGATCCCGGATCCCCCGGCGTCAGGGACAGGATGACGAACACCAGAAACGCCACGCCCAGCACCACCGGTATCATATACAAAAGCCTTTTCAGCACATACTTGTACATGGGCTTGATTTCCTCCTTTCATCCGCAGCAAAGAAATAGGTTGCCTGCGGGAATCACAACAACGAAACCGCCGGATGGAGGCTTTCCTTTCCCTCCATCCGGCGGTCCCGCCTGACAGTCTTTTTCCCTTCTACCAACTGAAGTCGTAGACGGAATAAAGACCTTCAAATGGGAATTCCGGGCAGTTCAGATCTGCATTGTATGCGTACAGGGTCAGCGGATTGCAGATCACTGCATAGATCGCTTCCTCCTGTGCCTTCGTCAAAATTTCATTGAAAATCTCAGCACGGGCATCCTGATCGGTCTCAAGCTGTGCCTCATCAAAGAGTGCATCCATCTCCTCATCGGAATAGCGGGCGTTGTTTGCCGTTCCGATATATTCGGTTCCGTATGCCATCTCCAGCATCTGGCTGTCACCGTCCAGAGTCATCTCAAGAACCGTGATTCCATAGTTGCCGCTGGTCAGGTTGCCGATGTAAGAGTTGAACTCCTGAACACCGATCGTCACATTTAAGCCTACGGCTGCCAGATCGCTCTGAATCACTGCTGCAATATTGGAATACTGCTCAGCTACCAGCAGTTCTCCTAAATCATAGGGCGTTTCAATTCCAGCTTCTGCCAAAAGCTCCTCTGCCTTCTCGGGATCGTAGGTGTACTGGGGCTGATCCTCGGAGTATCCAAAACGGTCCTTGGAACAGATATTGGAATTGACTTCTGCCTCGCCGTCATAGCACACAGACACCAGGTTTTCCCGGTTGATCGCATAGTTGATTGCCTGGCGCACTCTCACATCGTCAAAGGGCGCCTTCTCCAGATTCATGGACACATAGGTGAAGGAAGAGTTCTGAACCTCAGCGATGGTGATGGTATCGTTCGCCTGAAGCTGTGCCAGGGTGGAGGAATCGATATTTGCAAAATTCACTTCCCCTGTCTGGAGAGCGATCGCCTGGGTTGCCTGGTCGGGAATCACCTCAAAGGTGACATCCTTGATGGAGGGCGCTCCCCGGTAGTAGTCCTCATAGGCTTCCAGGATCACATTGCTGCCGCTGGTACGGCTGACAAACTTGTACGGTCCGCTTCCCACAGGCGCATTCACGAAGTCGTCTCCGGCACTTTCATAATAAGCCTTGGATGCGATGTATACCTGGCTGACTCCCAGAAGGAAGGGAGAGTAAGGATTGTCCAGATGGCAGACCACCGTATGGTCGTCCGTAGCCTCCACACTGGAAAGCCCCGTTACCTTGGACCCCTGGTATGCGGAATCCATATAGAGTTCCAGAGAAAACTTCACATCCTCCGCCGTGACGGGCGTGCCGTCGTGGAAGGTGGCGTCGTCTCTCAGATGGAAGGTGTAATCCAGCCCATCCTCACTGATCTCATAGGATTCTGCCAACCTTGGCTCCGGGTCATGGTTTCCGTCCAGGTTCATATAGATCAGCGTATCATAGATCTGGTTCAAAATGTTATGCTCCACCGCAGTGCTGTAATCTGAAGGATGCAGGGTATCAATATCCACCTCCATCGCAATCACCAGATCGGTCTTGCCTTCCGAAGCAGAAACGGTCAGTGCGCTGCCCACCAGAGAAACTGCCATTGCAGCCGCTGCCAATAAAGCGGTTAATCTTTTCATATCATTGGTCCTCCTGTTTCTGATATTTTCTGTTTTCTATAAAAACGGTATCTTTTCCGTTTTCTGTTCTCTTTCTTTACGCCGTCCTGCAGGATTCATGAGAAGGAATAGGCGGCAATCGCCTTGATGAGATCCACGCCCGCCTCAATATCCTTCTTTGATGCCACTGCGCTCTGGGAATGTGGATAACGTACCACGGTGACGACGCCTCCGGCTTTGACACCCATTCCTGAAAGGTTCATGCTGGAAGCGTCTGTGCCTCCCTTGTCGATGACCTCCCTCTGGCATTTGATCTGTTTCTCCTCGCAGCAGCGCTCCATGGCTTCCACGACCTCTTCATCGCAGATTACGGAAGGATCTGAAATCTTGATGCCGATGCCGCCGTCCACTTCGTTGCTGCCCTCCAGATCGCAGGGATAATCATGTGCCGGGCTGATATCCACGGCAATCCCGATGTCCGGCGCAATCCTCTCTGCCGCTACCTGGGAGCCGCGGCATCCCAGCTCTTCCTGTACGGTAAATACATAGTAGACATCATTGGGGCTCTCCCCATCATGTTCCTTTAAAGCCTCCAAAAGCTGATAACAGCCGATCCGGTTGTCCAGAGAACGGGCGCAGACCCGGTCGTTTACCAGTTCCATCCATGGTCCGAAGTAACCGCACACATCTCCCAGCTTTACATATTTTTTCGCATCCTCATCGGAGGTGGCTCCAATATCCACATACAGTTTTCCGGCATCGTTCTTTACATCCTCGATCCAGCCTTCACAGCTGACCACGCCGTTTCGTCCATTCCGAAACTGTACCCTCTCATTGTATGCAGAACCTGTCCAGTTCCAGCCAAGGCTCCTCACCTTCAGCCTCCCATCCTTTTCAATCTTCTTGACCATGAAACCGATCTCATCCATATGGGCGGCAAACATGATCTTCTTTCCGCCGCCTTTGCCTTTCTTGCGGACGATCAGGTTGCCGATGGCATCCGTCATCATCTCATCTGCAAAAGGCGCCGCCTCCTTCTCAATCAGTTCGCGAACCTCTCTCTCATATCCTGAGACTCCCCGCGCGCTGACCAGTTTCTCAAGCAATTGCTGTTCTCTCATGATGCTTCCTTCCTCTGTTCCTACCGGATGCACTGATCCTCTTTAAAGTCCCAATGCTTCACCGCATTAATGTAATAGATAGTTTTCTAAAAGTTTACCATTCTTTTCCCCGTTTGGCAAGAGTTATCTTCGGAAACTTCCAAAAACGGATCTTGGTATGGCATCAGCCTGCTCCCCATTAAATCCGCCTTTCCTATCCTGACTTTATGTACCAACTTTCTCGGCGCACTGGTAATTGGTTTTGTGACAGGGCTGGCTTCCGCGAATCCTTCTTTTCCCCAAAAATGAACCTTGTTCTTAAAAACAGGCGTGTGCAGAGGCTTCACAACCTTCTCAACGTTTTCCCTGGAAGCTCTCACGCTTCTGGAGCAGCACAAATATCTCCCCGGAATTTCTTACATCCTCCTGAGCGTCGTTCTCTGTCTCGCCGGAGTCTATGCAGGCAGGGCAGCTTCCATGCTCCTTCCGTAACCGGATTTTGCCGAGCGCTGGGCATTCGCCCGGAACCTTTTCATCGCTTATAATCACAAAAACCAGCCCAGGAGGATTTTTTCCTTCCCGACTGGTTTTTTCTAGTTCACGGCTCCCATAGAGGGAGCCGGTTCTCTTCCACTTTCCTTTGATTCTCCCAGGTTCTATAACTCACTATCCTTGTTTCCTACCGGTTCACCTGATGCCTCCGAAACCGCACATAAGCAAAGCTCCCCATCGCTGCCGCTCCGATCAGATCAACCATAACAAGCATCGTCGGCAGGGTCCAAACCTTTCCTCCCGCCGAGTATGCCAGATAGCTCTGAAAACTAAAATCCGTAATCTTTGCCGGAATCAACGCAAGCACATGCTGCCACAGATAGCCGCCCATGTTTGGAAACAGGAAGGAGGGGATAATCATTCCCAGGAAGGCGCAGACGATCACTCCATAGGTATGTTTCATGATTGAGGACATCTCCAGTACGATTCCCATCATTGCCAGGTTTGCCAGATACCCCAAAAACGCCGTCAGCACCGCCGCCTGGTTCATGGTCAGGTCGAAGCTTACCGGTCTGGACTGATAATAGATCTGGATGGGCAGCCCTCCTCCTTCTGTTCCCAGGATGCCCAGATAGACCGCCCATACTCCCAGCAGAATTCCCCAGTAAACCGCTGACGTGTATAGAAACGCTGCGAAAAGCTTTGCCCGGATCAATCTCCCCCTTCCATGTTTCATGCAGAGAAGGATCGAGTCAAATTTGGATTGGCATTCCCCTGCAAAAATCGGCGCGATTCCTACGGAAATCGCCATCATGATCACCAAAGCCCAGCCCGACGCATCCAGGACCTTCCTCCAGCCTTCATAATAGCCGTACCGATAGACGCCGACCTTTTGATCCTTTGAAAGCCAGTATTCCCGCTCAAGGGGCATTACCTCCCCTCTTCCTTCCGCATTGGTCAGCCAGTTTGCTACGTTTTCCCGTCTGACTTGATAAAAATCACGGTATAAATTTTGCTGGAAACTCTCTTTGGTGGAGACGTCCTCCCCGAAGAGCTGATAGGTTCCTGACAGGAGCTGAAGCAATTCCTGGTTCTGCAGATAATAGGAGGTATACAGCTGTTCGGAAAGAAATTCCAGACTCTCTTCCCCGGAACCGGTCCTTTCTCCTTCCGTATATTCCAAATATTCTTCCATGATTTCCTGAATCCTGCTTTGGGTCAGATTCTCTTCCTTTCGTACGTCCCGAAGATGTCTGGCTGCCTCCAGTCCGTTTAACGGTTTTCCATTCTCGTCCCATGCCTGGATCTGCTGAATCTGTGAGTACACGCAAAATGCCAGAAAGAGTACGCAGCCCAGCAGCACAAGCCGCGTCATCCTGCTCCCCAGGATCCTTTTCCACTCGTAGCCAACCAATCTCCACATATCGTATTCCTCCTTCTCACAGCCGCGATGCTTCCCCTTGTTCCATAAAACAGGACAAATACAGATCCTCCAGCCCCGGCTCTGCCATCCGGGCAGAAGCTTTGGGCGGCTTCTCTGCCAGAACTCTCGCATCGATCTCCCTTCCTCTGTGATGTGCATTTACCACCCGGCAGGTTTTCTCAAATGCCCTCCATTCCTCTGCCGGCACCGTACATTCCCATACCTTGCCTTCCAGGCTTCCGATCAATTTCTCAGGTCTTCCCTGCATGATCATCTTCCCCTCTTTCATCATCAGGATCTCGTCTGCGATATATTCCACGTCCGAAACGATATGGGTGGACAGCAGCACCAGCTTATCCTTGGCAAGGTCTGAAATCATTCCCCGAAAAAAAGCGCGCTCCTTCGGATCAAGCCCCGCAGTCGGCTCATCCAGGATCAGAATTTTCGGATCGTTTAGAAGCGCCTGGGCAATTCCCAGCCGTCTTTTCATTCCTCCCGAAAAGGTCCTGATTTTTTTCCCCGCTTCCCCGGAGAGGCTGGTCAGCTCCAGCAGTTCCTCCGTTTTCTTTTTTGCGGCGTTCCAGGGAAGCCCTTTGATGGAAGCTGCATAATGCAGGAATTCCCGGGCAGTAAATCCCGGTGGATAGCCAAATTCCTGGGGCAGATACCCCAGCATATCCCGAAACCATTCCCCGCAGTCTTGCTGCCGTTTGCCGTCGATCTGGATCTCCCCGCTGGTGGGTGTCAAAATCCCGCAGACCATCTGCATCAAGGTCGTCTTGCCCGCTCCATTGGCGCCCAGAAAGCCATATACCCCTTCTTTCAGGCACAGATTGGTCTCCTGTACCGCCACCTTTTTTCCAAACCGTTTAGACAAATGTTCCATGCTCAATCTCATATCCTGCTCCTCCTGCATTGTGTAAAAGTCTGAAGCCTTCCTTTAAAATCCCTGCCGCAGCTAAAAGCCCGACCATAATCCAAAAGAATGTCTTCCCCTCTTCAAACAGCCCGCTTCCCGTTATTCTCAGGAACAAAATTCCCATTGCGACGCATCCTCCCACGATCAGGCAGGCTGTCATTCCATCTTCCTCCTTCATCCGGTTCAAAACTGCGATGCATCCAAAAAAGGTGAGACCATACGGCACTCCAAAATATAAGCCCAGCCTTCCTGCCTCATATCCCTGCAGCCATACTGCCAAGAGAACTGCAGCCGACAGGGCTAGATCCACCCCTCCAAACACTGCCAGCCTTACCAGCAGCACATGTTTCAGGGAATATCTGGCGGTCAAATGCAGCTCCCGCATCCCCCTTCTGCAGACATTGCAGAGCTCCTGCATATTCGTCAGGCACAAAAGCGGACCTGCCACTGCAGCCATGGTCCAACTCCAGATCTCTTCCTTTAAGGTTCCTCCGTGTATTACCGCCAGAGCACACACTACCAGCAACATTTTCCAGAGATACGTTCTCTTCCTGATCAATCTCATTTGACTTGCAAAAAACTCCCTGCAATTCATCCGAAGTCTTCCTGGAACGTTGACGCCGGAACGGATGACCGCAATTTCCAGCTTCTTTCGGGCGTTTCGGTCAAATTCCGGTACGTTCCATTCCTGAAGCCTTCGTTTTAATTTCTGATTTCTCACAGCAACACCTCCTTAAGCCTTTGCTCCGCTTTCTTCAGATGGTACCTCACATTGGAGATTGGCATTCCCATCACCTTCGCGATATCCTTCAGCCTCAAATCCTGATAATACCGGAGAATGATCAGCTCCTGCTCCTCCCTGGAAAGCTCACGGAGGGCAAGCCGTATCAAAACCTGCTCTTCCATAGGCTCTTCTCTCTCCATTCCAGTCTCCGGCAGGTGTTCCAGAACGATCTCCTGCTTTTTCTTCCTCTTGTCTTTCACGGTATTTCTGGCAATCACATAGAGATAATTCTTAATCTTTCCCCATTCCCGGTACTGTCCCAGAGACGAGAGAAATTTCAAAAAGACATCCTGAGCTGCGTCCTGGGCTGCCATTCGCTCCCCCAAGTGATAATAACAATACCGATAAATAGCCTCATAGTTTTCTTCGATCACCTGCCTGATAGCCTCTTCCTCGCCGCAGAGGAGTCCGCGCTTAAGCTTTCTTTCTGTCAATCATCCGTCCTCCGTTTTCCATCCGCCATGTCTCCCTCCTACCCTGTATAACGATCCACCCGCCGAAAAAAACAATCCAAATCTATTTTTATCCAAAAAAAGCACCAGAATCGGCTTTTTAAACCAACCCTGATGCTCCTTTTCTCACTTTTTTCACTCGTTCTCAAAACAATCCCAGGCTCCGTTCAGCCCTTCGATCACTTTCCGGTAGGTCCGATATTTCTTCTCATAAATCTCCCGGTACTCTTCCCTGGGATACACCGTATCCGTGATCTGCACGGTCCGTTTCACTGCCTCTTCATAATTTGCATAGATGCCGGCTGCAATCCCGGCTGCGATCGCTGCCCCTTGTGCGCCCAGCTCCTTATCCCCGATGGTATCTACCGGAATCTGAAGGGCATCTGCAAAGATCTGCACCCATACCCGGCTGTTCGCTGCTCCTCCGGAAAGCCGGATACTCTTCGGCGCCTGCCTGTTTGCAAGCAGCTTTTTCACATGGGTGAGATGGGAAAATACGATTCCTTCATACACAGCCCTCACCATATGCTTTTTCCCGTGATAGGCGGTCAGTCCCACGAAAGTCCCCTTTGCCAGGGCATTTTCATTGGATCCGTTCAGGAAGGGCAAAAACACCACCTGGCTGTCTTTCGGACCGATCTCTTCCACCCAGCCGTTCACAATCTCATAAACCGATTTGCCCTGTTCTGCCATCTCTGCCTTTTCATAGCTCATCAGATTTCGGATAAACCATTCCAGGTTCCCGGCAGATGTGGGGCTGCTTTCCTCCACCAAATAATACCCGGGGATGCAGAACATGGAATTCAGGGAAATATTTCCGTTTACAATGGGCTTTCTGGAAATGTATTCGTTAATACTCCAGGTTCCTGCCACCATGCACATTTCTTCTTCACTCACAAGCCCTGACGCAATGCCGCAGGCATCCACGTCGAACATTCCAGCCGCCACAGGAATCCCTGCCGGAAGCCCCGTCGCTTTTGCCACCTCCTCGGTCACTTTCCCGCATACATCTGCAGAATAGCGGAGCGGCGGCAGCTTATCCCAGATCATCTCCAGCCCAAAATAGGAGAGCAGCTCCCTGTCATATTCCTTCGTCGTCAGGTTGACCAGATTCGCGCCGCTGAAATCCGTATATTCGGCGTAAGCCTCCCCCGTGATCTTATATCTGACATAGCTGTTTACAGAAAAAATGTACTTTGTCTTCTCAAGCACCTCCGGCTCATGATCCCGAAGCCATGCCAATATAGCCACCGGCTGACAGGCAAGGATTTCCTGGAAGGTCTTCTGATACACCTTGTCCTTGGTTCCGTCTTTTTTCCATTCCTCGATATATTTCCATGCCCTGGCGTCTGTGGATAGGATCCCATTGTAAGCAGGTTTTCCCTCTTCATCCACCAGATAAAGCCCTTTCCCGTGCCCGGAAAAAGAAATTCCCCGAAGGTCTGAGACGTCAATTCCGCTTTTTTCGATCGCCTCCTTGATCGCCTTTTGATTCACCTCCCACAGTTCCTCCATATCCCGTTCCGTATACCCGGATTTCGGCGTGATCGTCACCGTTGGAAAACTCGCCACTGAAATCTGATGCCCATCCTCGTCAAAGATCGCTGCCTTTGAAAAGGTTCCTCCATTGTCGATTCCCATTAAGTAGTTCATCTCTGTCTCTCCTATTCCTCTTATTTTCTTATTCGCTTCCACCCGCATGCTTCTGGTGGTTATGTATTCCTTCACTCACTTTCCGCTCACAAGCTCCAGCAGTTCCCTCATTCTCTGATTCGCATCCCGGAGATCTTCCTCCCAAGCCGGATTCCCTGTATACCAGAACTCCGTCACATAACGCCGGATTCCCATATTCCATGCGGTATCGATTACCTTCGCAAAATCCACATGCCCCTGTCCAAACGGCACCTCACGGAACACTCCCGGCTTTGTCTCTTTCAAATGCAGCGCCATCACATGACCTTCCCCGCTTTTTAAATCCTCATACATATCCGTTCCGTAGAGGGCGGAGGCATTTTTCAGGTTTCCGCTGTCTGGATAAACCCCGAGATAAGGGGATTTCACCTCGTCCACATAATACATAGCCTTCCCCACGGTATTCATAAATTCCGTCTCCATGGTTTCAAATCCCAAAGACACTCCCGCAGCGCCTGCCATTTCCGCTGATTTTTTCAGATTTTCAAGAAAGAAGGCTTTTGTCTCGTCGGTAGACTCCTCGTAATATACGTCATATCCTGCCAGCTGAATCACGCGGATTCCCAGATCCACGGCAAGAGCGATTGCCTTTTCCATGATCTCCAGGCTTTTTTTCCGCACCGCTTCCTCTGCACTCCCCAGTGGAAAACGCCGATGCCCGCTCAGGCACATGGAAAGAATGGGCATATCCTCCTCATACATGGTTTTCACAAATTCCAGACGTTCCTCTTTCGTCCAATCCAAACGGCTCAGCTTTTCGTCCGTCTCATCAATACTGATTTCAATAAAGTCAAAACCCGCCTTCTTTGCCTGCTGAAATTTCTCCCTCCAGGTCAAATTCCCCGGCATTGCTTTCTCGTAAAGTCCGATCAAATATTTTTTCATCTATCCGTTCCTTTCTGCTGTCAATCTTTCTTCTAGTTTAGACGATATGCATGAGGAAATCAATCCTCTTTTTCTTCTTGGGCAGATTCTCACAGCCAACGCTATTCGCTGTACCGGTCACCTCGTGATAACGTCACTCGCTGACCTTACCCGTCGGATATCCGCACTCTAGCGCAAGCAAGCTTACCCATCCATGCGGCTGCCCTTCGGGCGTAGCGCACAAAAAAGGCTGTCTATCCGTTATCTGGATACACAGCCTATCAATCCTTGCTGATGATTTCGTTCTTTTCAAGTCGTTTATTTCAATATTTTCAGATTATACCATGCCTTCCTTCCATACCCTCCGGAAAAACTGTTTCTCTGCTTTCTGAGCTGAGCCAATCTTTCTTCCTTTCGGTAAATCTCCTGCATGTTTCCATTATCAGGTTGATAGCCCCGAAATACGGACAACAACCTGATCCGTAATGCCTCCTTGCCATATCCGATGGCTATGGTAACTTTCAAGTACCAATACAAAAGGAGGTTCCCGGTTCTGTGAAGGATGCCTTTTTGATAATCCCTGTGCATAGCTACGTAATGGAATGCCAGCATTGTGATCAGTATCATGCAGATCACTGTTAAACTATTGAGAACCATTTCTAACATAACACATACCTCCTTACTTGATTTTATTCTTTAGCTATATATTAACTCTTTTCAAAGAGACAGTCAACTATTTTCTGTTATTTTTTATTTTTAAAAAATGTTTTCAAAATATTTTTAGATTACTTTTCTTATTCATTCAAATATGATTCTAATTTTGCCATAAACTGTTAGATCCATCTCTTTCTAATTCAAAAACCCCGCAACAAAGCTGCAGGGTTTTGGTTTTATTTTCTGCTACCTCCGGTAGTTTATAAGTTTTCCGCTCTTTTTATTTAATACTGCATCTGGGGCACGATACCCATCATAATAGACTACCAGCCGATTACCTGAAATTCGTATCTTAGTTGGCCAGTAACAAGAAGATGACACGGTTCTTTTCCACAATACCTTCCCCTTCGGAGAAATTTTGTAAATCACATCGCCATAGTAACCTGTTGTATATAAGTTTCCACCTTTGTCGATGTACATCACCGCACTGCCCATATTTTGGCTGAAAACCCTTTTCCTTTTCAGCAGAGCTTTGCCGGTTTGTTTGTTTAAAATTGTCAGGGTCTTCCCCTCCACAATGTACACTCTATTTTTCCATACCTTATAACTGACTGCGCTCAATTCCGTAGCCGTATAAGATTTGCTTTTATATTTCCAAACGTTTTTCCCTGTTCTTGTCTTGCCATAGATAACCATGGACTGTTTTCCGTTTTTGTAATTGTTCACATCTGTAACTTTTGTGACAGCCGCTCTTGCCGAGACGGTGATTCCACTCACCAGCAGGCAGGATACCATCAACAAGACTGCCAAGACTTTTTTTACTCTTCTCATTTTTCTTCTCTCCTTTTTTTATAACAAAAGAGCCCTTGACTATTCAAGAGCTCTCTCACTGCCGGCGACCGGAATCGAACCGGTACGGGAGGTTAGTCCCGCAGGATTTTAAGTCCTGTGCGTCTGCCAGTTCCGCCACGCCGGCATTTACCTATAAAAGGCAGTGGGGCCTATAGGGCTCGAACCTATGACCCTCTGCTTGTAAGGCAGATGCTCTCCCAGCTGAGCTAAGACCCCAAATACTAAATTTGATAATTATGAAATTATGTTTCATAAACGACCCAGACGGGACTCGAACCCGTGACCTCCGCCGTGACAGGGCGGCGCTCTAACCAACTGAGCCACTGAGCCAGATCGTTTATACAAATGAAGAAGTGGACCTTCGGGGACTCGAACCCAGGACCGACCGGTTATGAGCCGGTTGCTCTAACCAACTGAGCTAAAGGTCCAGAAGAGCCGATGATCGGACTCGAACCGATAACCTGCTGATTACAAATCAGCTGCTCTGCCAATTGAGCCACATCGGCACAATCAAAACCGATTGAATGACTCCTGCGGGAATCGAACCCGCGTTACCGCCGTGAAAGGGCGATGTCTTGACCGCTTGACCAAGGAGCCTTACATTACAAAGAGGAAGCATGTATTCCATGTTTCCTCCAAACTCCCCGAGTTGGGCTCGAACCAACAACCCTTCGGTTAACAGCCGAATGCTCTGCCATTGAGCTATCGAGGAATATTTGAAAGTATCATGTACCTTCAAAACCACATACAGAATGTTTTCATCCAATAACCTATCCAAACCAATTCTATGGTCAAGCCTTCGACCTATTAGTATCAGTCAGCTCCATGCATTGCTGCACTTCCACCTCTGACC
>DVFT01000029.1 GCA_018713105.1 Candidatus Limivivens merdigallinarum
GGTATCTTTTTGCAAAAAATAACCGGGCAGTTACAGTGCCTATTTTACACTGCAAGCCCGATTTTTACACCGCAAAAGCACACTTTTTAATTATTCCTCTGCTTTGTATCAAACTCGGTATGATTATTTCATGAATATTGCAAAAAAAAGCCAAAGTGCGATCACTGCCATGGCTGAGGTTGCCGTGTGGCGGCACAGCACGGAAAAGAGAATGGCGAGTCCCAGCCAGAATGCGATGTATACGATGGTATAAAACAGAAATACCAGGATCCTTAAGACCTCCTCCGTCTCCGGAAGAAGACCGGTTGAAAGTACGCCGGCTGCGCCGATGATGATTCCCATGGAGCATACCAGAAGTGAGATTACGGCGGTTCCTGCCAGGAACTTTCCGATAATCACCGAATCCCTGTAGATTGGCTGTGCGACCAAGCGGTTCAGGGTTCCATTATTCCGTTCGCCATTGACGGCATCAAATCCCAGCACCAGACCTACAAAGGGTCCCAACAGCCCGATAAAGCTGGCAAACGACGGAATGGAATTCCCGCTGGTGGTGTAGAGGCTTAAAAACAAGAACTCTACCGCCTCCTCCGACTCCCACAGGCTGCTGAGCGCTCCATACAAACTGGCAAACCCGGTGCCGCAGATCAGGATCAGAAGGATCAGGAACCGTTTGCTGTTTAAATGATCGGAGAGCTCTTTCTCAAACAGCACCCGAAGTCCGATCTCAGCCCTACTTTTTTTCTGATTTCTTCCTAGCAGGAAATCTAAAACGCCGGCTAGTCTTTTTTTCATTGCGATTGTTTTCATTACTTTGACCTGCCTTTTCAAAATATAATCGATAAATTTCATCCAGGTCTCCGCCTTTTTGGTGCATATGGAGAACCGTATAGCCGCTGTTTCCCAGGTACTCCGTAAGCTCCTTGCGCAAATCCCGAGAGGACTGGATAATAAACATGTTTCCTTCTTTTGAGATATCCTTCACCGCTTCATGGCGGCATATCTCCGCCAGCAGCCGGTCATCGCAGGGAAAGGCCTCAAGCTCCAGAGTGTACTGGTTCTCTTTTTGGATCTGCTTTCCCAAATCACGGATTCTTCCGCAAGCGATCAGCTTTCCTTCCACAAAAATCCCGACTCTGTCGCAGACCTGCTGAATCTGATAAAGCTGGTGGGAGGAGATCAGCAGCGTCCTGCCGTCTGATTTGGACAGTTCCCGCATCATCTCCAAAAGCTCCCTCATTCCTTCCGGGTCAATCCCCAGGGTGGGTTCATCCATGATGATGATCTCTGGATCCTTCATCAAAACGTCCGCAATCCCCAAACGCTGCTTCATACCTTTGGAATAGATGCCTGCTTTCTTGTCAGCCGCCTCTTCCATCCCTACCCGTTTCAAAAGTTCATTGACGCGCTCCTCCAGCGCTTCTCCCTCAAGGCCGTTCAGCCGCCCGGTAAACCTAAGGTTCTGCCGTCCCGTCATATCCGGATAAAAGCCTACGTTGTCCGGCAGATATCCCACGATGCTTTTGACCCCGATAGGATTACGGGTACAGTCCATTCCCCTGATGGAAGCGGTTCCTCCGGAAGGTTCCGTCAATCCCAGAAGCATCAGGATCGTGGTGGTCTTTCCGGCTCCGTTCGGACCCAGAAGCCCAAATATCTCTCCCCTTTGAATGGACAGGTTCAGGTGGTCCACCGCCCTCTTCTGCCCGTACTTTTTGGTGAGATCCTTTGTTTCTATGATTGTCTCCATATCCTACCTTCTTCCATATTTTTTAAACACAACCCGCAAACCGATCAGCAGCACAACGATGATCGCTGCCGCAAAAATCCCCCAGCTGGTACGTGTCTCTACCGAAACCCTGAATTCCGCGTCCGAGGATACCTCGTCATTGCTCACGGTAATGGTTGTCACGTAATCACCTGTCATCGCATCGGAAGTAGGCGTAATGTGCGCTGTGACTTCCTGGGTTGCTCCTGCTTCGAGGGTTTCAATGGTAGATTCATCGAATTCCACTTCCCAGTCTGTGGGAGCTGAGGAGGTCAGGTTCAAATTGCTGAGATCCACGTTTCCCGTATTGGTAATGCTCAGCGTCACAGACTCTTCTGCATTGGCGTATGCATCCAGGCTTAAATTTCCTGTCGGCGTACTAAGGCTGACACCGTAGGTACCCGTGATCGTCACGATCAGTTCCATATCCAGAGTATCGCTTGCGGAAACCGCAGTACATGGAATCGTGTACTCACCCTGTTCCACGGATTCCGGCGGTGTGATGTCCACAGTCATACCAAGACTGCCTCCAGCCTCCACACTCACGCTTGCTACCTGGCTGCTTTCCCCGGACGGCGTAAAGGATACCGTCCATCCGCTGGGAGCTTCCGCGGACAAACTATAGGACTGTTCTGTCCCACGGTTGTTGACGATGGTAGCGTCAAAGCTGAAACTGGTTCCAGAAGCACCCTGCTGTTCCGGATATTCGGCTGTAAAATTGCTTTGACCCGTTTCCTGCTCGTTCACCGTGATCTCAAGCTCCAGCGTATCGGTTTCCCCTGCGCCTGCATCCGCCTGCAGCTCAACGGTATAGACTCCTTCCTCCACTTCTTCCGGAAGCGTCAGATTAAAGGTGACAAGATCCGTATCGCTATCCAGTTCTGCAGCTCCCGCATCGATATGTACACGGCTGATGAGATTGTCGCCTCCCTGGAAGTATCCTTCCCAGCCCTCAGGAATAGATTCCACGCTGAGGGCAGCGTCGCAGCTTTCGTCGCTGGTAAAATCCAGCCCAAAGCTTACCGTTTCTCCCGCCGTCACTGTAACTCCGGGATAATCTGTACTCATATCGAGCCCTTCCATCTCTGCAGCCTTTACGGGATTTGCAACTGCCAGGATCCCAACCGCCAGCGCCGCCGCACAGCCTGCTGCCATCTTTCCTGAAATGAACGTTTTGTGCATGTTAAAAATCTCCTTTCGCTTTCATTGCTCTGTGCCCTATATCTTAAAATGATTCGTTAAACTTCCTCTAAACTTTGAGGGAGAAAATATGGAGATTGTGTGAAATTTAAGTTTTCTTTAACTTTCCATGCTATACTTAACACAATTTATACGAGGAGGTTTTTCTATGCTTCAACTGTTAATTGTAGATGATGATAAACATATACGCCGCTATCTGACCGCCGTCCTCTCCGATGCCGGATACCGGGTCTATTGTGCGGAATCCAGTGCGGAAGCGCTTCGGATGATGGAGATCGTCAAAGTCGATCTCATCGTTCTGGATATCATGATGCCAGGGATGGATGGCTACCAATTTACCAAGCTGCTCCGGGACTGCCATCATGACCTTCCGATCCTCATGCTTACCGCCAAGCAGCTGCCGGAAGACTTGAAAAAGGGCTTCCTTGCCGGGACGGATGATTATATGACAAAGCCTCTGGACGAAGAGGAACTGCTGCTCCGCATTAAGGCGCTGCTCCGGCGCGCCAGGATCACCTCAGACCGCAAACTCACGGTAGGAGGAACTATGCTCAACTATGATACGCTGACCGTGACTACCAAGGATGGGGAACAGCTCCTTCCGCAGAAGGAATTCCAGCTTCTCTATAAGCTTTTGTCCTTTCCAAACCAGATCTTTACCAGGATGCAGCTGATGGAGGACATCTGGGGACCCTCCTCCGATTCCACCGACGCTACCGTTTTCGTGCATATTAACCGGCTGAGAAAACGCTTTGCTGACTGCCCGGATTTTACGATCGTCACAATCCGCGGATTGGGCTACAAGGCAATGGTAAAGGAGGATTCCTTATGAATGAAAAATACTCCCACATGACTGCAAAGCTTTCCCTGATCTCCATGTGTGTGATTTTCTTCCTTTTGATCGTCACCATGCTCCTCAGCAACATCATACTCCTGTTTCTCATCCGCCATGGACTGATCGAGGACAATAGAGGAGGCCCACTCATTCCTTTTCTCTTCCAGAGCGGGATGGTCAGCATCATCACGGGAACGGCGCTTGCCTACTGCATCGTCCACCTGCCTCTCCGTTCCATTCAGCTGATTATCCAGGCGATCCATGAGGTTTCCGAAGGCAATTTCCATGTTAAGCTTCATCTGGAGCACCCCAAAGAATTTCAAAAACTTTCCCAGAGTTTTAACCAGATGACTGCGGAGCTTGCCAGCATTGAGATCCTCCGCACTGACTTTATCAACAATTTTTCCCACGAGTTCAAAACTCCCATTGTCTCCATCCTAGGATTTGCGAAGCTTTTGAAACGGGGAAATCTGTCCTATGAAGAGGAGCAGGAATATCTGGATATTATCATCGAGGAGTCCCAGAGGCTTTCCACTCTGTCCACCACGGTTCTCAACCTGTCCAAAGTAGAAAGCCTCAGCCTTCTCACGGACAAGGGTCCTGTCCTGCTAAGCGAACAGATCCGGGAAGCTGTCCTCCTGCTGGAAAAAAAATGGGACAAAAAACAAATCCAGTTTGATTTTCAGATGGAAGAACTCTGGGTGACTGCCAACGAATCCTTGCTAAAGCAAGTGTGGCTGAATCTGCTGGACAATGCCATCAAATTTTCACCGGTTAATGGTAAAATCCTGATTTCTCTTTCCAGGGCTGACCATCATATCTGTTTTTCCATCGAAGATGAAGGTCCCGGGATGGACGATACGACGATCCGCTGTATTTTCGACAAATTTTATCAGGGGGATCCCTCCCATGCCATGGAGGGAAACGGTCTCGGCCTGCCTCTGGTGAGAAAAATCATAGAGCTCCACAAGGGAGATATCATCGTGAAGAGCTATCCCGGGAAGGGAAGCGTCTTCTCCGTCCTGCTGCCCAGCTGACTCATCCGGATAGGGAAGGGGATCTTCCGGGCGCAGCGCACAAAAAGGCATCGGAATTCTGCCGTTCCGATGCCTTTTTGCCGCCGCTTTCGGCTACATAATTTTTTCCAGTTCCTCTTTCACTGCCTTGATGAAGCCTTCGCTGGAAAGTACGGTGGGATTCTCGATGGAGGTGATCAATGCCAGATCCTTTGTCATCTTTCCATTTTCGATGGTGGAAAGCGTAGCCTTTTCCAGTTTGTCTGCAAAATCAGCAAGCTCCTGGATTCCATCCAGCTCACCGCGTTTTCTCAAAGCGCCTGTCCACGCAAAAATCGTCGCTACCGAGTTGGTGGAGGTCTCCTCCCCCTTCAGATGCTTATAATAGTGGCGCTGTACCGTTCCATGTGCCGCCTCATATTCGAATTTGCCGTCCGGAGACACCAGCACAGAGGTCATCATTGCCAGGGAACCGAATGCGGAGGATACCATATCGCTCATCACATCCCCGTCATAATTCTTGCAAGCCCAGATAAAACCTCCCTCTGCCTTCATGATCCTGGCTACCGCGTCGTCGATCAACGTATAGAAATAAGTGATGCCCGCCTTCTCAAAGGCATTCTTATACTCACTGTCGTAAATCTCCTGGAAAATATCCTTGAAGGTATGGTCGTATTTCTTGGAAATCGTATCCTTGGTGGCAAACCACAGATCCTGCTTGGACTCCAGGGCAAACTGAAAGCAGCTTCTTGCGAAGCTCTTCATGGACTTCTCCAGGTTATGCATCCCCTGCAGAACGCCCGGTCCGTCGAATTCATGGATCAGCGCCCTGGTCTCTGTGCCATCCTCAGCGGTAAATACCAGTTCTGCTTTTCCCGGTCCGTCAATCTTCATCTCGGTTGCCTTGTAGACATCGCCGTAGGCATGTCTTGCCAGGGTGATCGGTTTCTTCCAGTTTCTCACACAGGGTTCGATTCCCTTCACCACAATGGGAGCGCGGAAAACAGTTCCGTCCATGATGGCACGGATCGTACCGTTCGGGCTTTTCCACATTTCTTTTAAGCCATACTCCTCCACGCGTGCTGCATTGGGGGTGATCGTCGCACATTTCACGGCAACGCCATATTTCAGGGCTGCCTTGGCGCTGTCCACCGTCACCTGGTCGTTTGTCTCATCCCGATGCTTTAAGCCTAAGTCATAATACTCTGTCTTCAAATCCACATACGGAAGAATCAAATCGTCTTTTATCATCTGCCAGAGGATCCTGGTCATTTCGTCTCCGTCCATCTCTACCAACGGGGTCGTCATTTTGATTTTCTCCATGTTGTATAAGCCTCCTCTTCTTTTGCAGGTCTGTGCCGGACAGTTCCCGCTGTTTTTCGCATACGTTTCTATTTTATACTGAATCGGTCGATTCATCAAGTCTCTCTTCAATTTTGCTGTCCCGAATATTTTGGATCGTATTCAGAATATGGCGGGTTGCCAGTTCATCCGCCCTGTCTTCATCCTGTTCCTGGATGGCCTTCATGATATTCTCATGTTCTATAGTGGACTTCTGTGCCCTCTTTTCCATAGACAGGGAGGCTTTTCGTACACTGGTGACATACTGGTGCAGATTCGTCAGCTGATGCATCAGCATCTTGCTCTGGCATGCCTGAAACAGAATCTCATGGAACCGGTTGTCCAGTTCCACCAGTTGATCCAGGTTTCCTTTCTTTTCATGGAATTTGGAAAGCATCAGCACCTCTTCCATCTCATCTAACTGCTCCTTGGTGATCCGGCTGCATGCCATCCGGGCACACAGCCCTTCCAGCCTTGCCCGCATCCGGTAGATGTCCTCCACATCCTGGGCGGTGATTACCTCCGCATATGCCCCTTTATTGGGCACCACAGTGACCAGCCCCTCCAGCTCCAGCTGCCGGATTGCCTCCCGGACCGGTGTCCTGGATACCCCCAGCTCCTTCGCGATCGCCGTTTCCCGCAGTTCCTCCCCGGCTTTGTATTTTCTCAAAAGAATATTTTCGCGGATCCGGTGATACACCTTGGTGCTGAGCGATCCGCCGTCCGCCATTTCCCCCGTTAATTCCCGACGTGTCAAGTCTGCTTCCTCCTTTTTCTCACGTCTTTCCATCTCCCCTACAGGTCATAATCCAGCTTTGCGCAGCATTCTGCAATCACTTCCGTCAGCTCATCATTCGTCAGAACCGTGACCCTTCCGCTTTCATACTCATGGTCTACCCATTCCTTCACCATCTTAACCAAAGGCTGATCCTTCGTCACCCTTCTCTCTTCGGGAAGCTGATAGTAAGTATTGATCCAATGGGCAATCCCCGCCAAGCCTGAGGTATTTGACACTGCAACCAGGACCGGTCTGTTCAGAAACTTCTCTGTATCGAAAATATTATAGATTTCCTCATTCTTCAGCAGACCGTCCGCGTGGATTCCCGCCCGGGTCACATTAAAGTTGTCCCCTACGAAAGGAGTACGGGAAGGAATATGATAGCCGATCTCCTTCTCATAGTATTCCTTCAGCTCCGTGATCACCCGGGTGTCCATTCCATCCAGGCTGCCGCGCAGCTGGGCATATTCGAACACCATCGCCTCAAGAGGCGTATTGCCGGTACGCTCCCCGATTCCAAACAGGGAGCAGTTCACCCCGCTGGCTCCATAAAGCCAGGCAGTTGTGGCATTGGTCACCGCTTTGTAGAAATCATTGTGACCGTGCCATTCGATCAGTTCACTGGGAACCCCTGCATGGGTCATGATCCCATAGATGATACCCTGTACAGAACGGGGAATCACAGCTCCCGCATAATTGACACCATATCCCATGGTATCACAGCAGCGCACCTTGATGGGGATCTTGTACTCTTCCATCAGCTTCATCAGCTCCAGGCAGAATGGGATCACATATCCATAAATATCCGCACGGGTGATATCCTCCAAATGGCATCTGGGACTTACGCCTGTTTCCAGACATTCCTTGATCACACTCAGATAGTGCTCCATAGCCTCCCGGCGGCTCATCTTCATCTTATAAAAGATATGGTAATCCGAGCAGCTTACCAGAATCCCGGTCTCCTTCATGCCCATATCCCGTACCAGCTCAAAATCCTTCTTGTTGGCGCGGATCCAGCTGGTGACCTCCGGGAACTGGTAACCTCTCTCCATACATTTCTCCACAGCATCCCGGTCTTTCTTGCTGTAAAGGAAGAATTCGCATTGGCGGATCTTCCCGTTGGGTCCGCCCAGACGGTGAAGATAGTCATAGATCGTCACGATCTGTTCGGTACTGTAAGGTGCCCGTGACTGCTGTCCGTCCCGGAAGGTGGTATCGGTGATCCAGATATCGTCCGGCATGTGGTGGGGAACGATACGGTCGTTGAAGGCGATCTTCGGAACTTCCTCATAGGGGAACAGATTACGGAACACATTCGGCGTCTTCACATCTACCAAAGGATACATGTGCTCTTCCAGCTGCAATAGGTTTGTCGTTTTATTCATCATTACTCGACGGTTTTCCATCATTGATCACTCCCAGAGATTTTTGTATAATTGTATACAATTATACATGTATTGTCAAGGAAAATTTTTTGAGAGCAGTTTGCGGACATTGAGCTGTCCCCAGGCAGTGGTATTTTCTTCAGTAATCGGATCGGAAAACTCCTTCAGTCGTATCTTGATCTCCACATTGGTCAGCTCCGGCTCTTTCTGCAGCAGGAGCGCCACCGCGCCTGAGACGACGGGGGTGGACATGGACGTGCCGCTTTTATACACATAAGGACGCCCTGTCTTCTGGAAGGCTGCATTCAGGGAGCAGATTCCGGACCCAGGCGCCAGGATCTCCGGTTTCACGATGCACTGCCGGGTGGGTCCCCTCCCGGAATATCCCCTCCGGACTCCTTTTCCCAGATGCTCCTGACCGGAATCGTCCGAAGCCCCCACTGTAATCACTTTCGGGTTGCAGCCCGGAGAGGTGACGCTCCCTTCTCCTGGTCCCCTGTTTCCCGCTGCAGCCACCACGACAAGTCCGCTGTTCCAGGCGTACTCCACTGCGGCTGACAGCCCCTTTTCCTCCCGGGTCAGGGCTCCCACAGAAATATTCATCACCCGGATACGATATTTTTCCCTGTTTTGGACAACCCAGTGGATTCCACGGATGACATCTTCGCTCCTTCCGTTTCCCTGAAAGTCCAGTACTTTGACGGGGATCATAAGGCAGCCCGGAGCGATTCCCCGGTAGAGCCCGCCGGATTGTTTTCCGCTTCCGCCCAAAATCCCGCCTACATGGGTTCCATGGCCATAGTCATCATACATTCCCATCCGTTTTCCCACGAAATCCGCAAAACAAAGGATCCTGCCGCTCAGGTCAGGATGCCAGGACATACCGCTGTCCAGAACGGCAACCGTTACCTGTGCCCCTGTAAAACCCAGTTTTTGCGTCCATTCGGCATCTACAAGCCGTCTCACACGATTCATACTCCATTTCCTTTTTCCTTTACTATATGCCTCTTTTGTCTTTCGGGCATCTTTCCCCCTCCTTCCCACATATAGTAACAAAAAAGAAACAGGAGCTTCTATGCCGCAGCCACCCATTTCTGAAAAAATACTGTCGGAGGAGTACGCCGACATCATCCTTGCCCTGGAACTGAACCTGAAAGACTTTCTGGAACGCTACTCTGACCTTGGCGCCCAAAATCTGGGAGGCGGATTTGGGCTGATCCATGTTCCTATCTCCGAACTTCCTCCCAATCCACTGACTGTCCTTGGATATTCCAACATTCCCAAGCTGTATACACCGCTCCAGGATATCAATCTGGAGGAATCCGGGATCTTAAGCGTCCAGTCCCAGCCCCTTCTGGGATATCGCGGAAAAGATATCATCCTTGGCTTTCTGGATACCGGCATCCGCTACCAGGACGCCGTTTTTCGGAAACCCGACGGATCTACCCGACTTGTAGGGCTTTGGGATCAGGGGGATCCTAAGGGAACGCCCCCGATGGATATGAACTATGGAAGCGGTTATTCGAGGGAAGAGATCAACGCAGCACTCTTTTCGGAAAACCCGCTGCTTCTGGTTCCTTCCCAGGACGAAGACGGTCATGGGACTGCCGTTGCAAGCGCTGCCTGCGGTACTCCCATTCCCGAAGAGGATTTCTTAAGCCCGGCTCCGGAATGTGATATCGCCGTGGTCAAGCTGAAGCCAGCCAAAAGGTACCTTCGCGACTTCTTTCTGATCCCGGATGGTCCTGCCGCCTATCAGGATTCCGATATCATGACCGGTCTCCTCTACCTAATCAAGCTTGCAAACTCTCTGGAAAAACCCCTGGTCATCTGCCTTGCCCTCGGTTCCAACCAGGGAGACCATGCAGGCAATTCCCCGCTCTGTGAAATCCTGGATCTCTACAACACTGCCAACGGTTTCTATACGGTGATTGCCGGCGGGAACGAGGCAGGGCAGAGCCATCACTATTTCGGGAAGATTCCTGCCGAGAGAGGGACGCAGGACGTTGAGCTTCTGGTTGGAGAGAACGATTCCGGTTTTTCTCTCGAACTCTGGGCTAAGCCGCCGGAGCTCTATTCCATCTCCGTGATCTCCCCTCTCGGCGAGGACATTCCCGCGGTTCCCGCCCGCCTTGGGCAGAACGCCACTTTGAATTTCGTTTTGGAGCGAACCGTGATTGAGGTGCATTATGAAATCGTAGAGGCTAAATCCGGCAGCGAGCTGATCCTGCTCCGCTTCCGCAGTCCCACGGCAGGCATCTGGACTCTGCGCATAGAAAACCAAATTTTTGTCAACGGGCAGTTTCACATGTGGCTCCCGATCACTTCCTTTGTGAATCCCGGCACCATCTTTTTAACCCCTGATCCCTACACAACGCTTACGGAACCCTCTACGGCTGCCTCACCCGTCACCGTCTCCACCTACAACGCCTACAATGGCAGCCTTTATATCCACTCCAGCCGCGGTTTCACGCGGACTGGCGGGATCAAGCCAGAGCTTTGCGCCCCGGGTGTGGAGGTCAGAGCTGCTGCCATCTCGGGAAGGATTTCTCTCTTTACCGGTTCCAGTATGGCCTCCGCCCTCACTGCAGGGGCTATGGCACTGCTGGTCAACTGGGGGCTTGACCGCCCGCTCCCCCACCTTCTCACCAGCACAGAGATGAAAACCTTCCTGATACGTGGCGCACGAAGAAGCGCTGCCCTGGACTATCCGAACCAGTCCTGGGGCTATGGGACGTTGGATCTCTATGGAATTTTTGAATCCTTTCTGTAAGCTGTCACCATTTTTGGGGGCTTACATAGTATAAAGTGTAATCAAAATTTGGAGGAACCTGATATGAGTGATGTAGCAGCTACCAACTGCGGATGTGGATGTGGAATGGAAGGAAGAAGTGGAAGCGGATGCAGCAGCATCATCTGGCTGCTTCTCCTGCTCTCCTGCTGCGGATGCGGCAACGGTATGGGCTTTGGCGGCGACGGCGGAAATGACTGCTGCCTGCTGATCCTGCTCCTGCTGTTCTGCGGCGGATACGGCGGAAGCTTTTTCAACACCGCCAGCAACGGATGCGGATGCAACTCCGGCTGCTAAGAGCAACGGAAATGGAGGAGCCCCTTTATGGGGCTTTCTCCACGTCCTTTTCTTTCTCTTTGGCTTTCTGTTGCTGTTCATCCTCCTGAAGCTTCTTTTTTGCCGCACAGGCTTCGTCTATTTCATAAAAGGCATTGCCTTCTCTCACCAGCATGATCGATTCCTCCTTTCGCTTTCTGGCAATCCAAGAAACGGTTACCGCAAAAACTGCAGAGCAGTTTGATGCCATATCTCCTAGGATTGCTATAGTATATGTCAAAAACAGTCCGGCGTCATACCAGGCGTATTTCCCGCATACATTAGTGGAAAAAAGCTTCGGAGCCACAGATGAATCAAGAAAGCCTCCCTCCCTTAACTCCCCTCGACGTCATCGCCGCCAAAAATGAACTGCAGATCATGAAAGCCCTGGTTCCCTACCTTCCCCATGGAAGGCAGAAAAGCTTTGCCGTCCTGATCAAACTCATGGAAATTCAAAATCTTCTGGATTTCTTTGGAAGCGAACCGGACCTTACCGCCTGCGGCATGGTGGAGCCGGCTGCCGATCCCGCTGAAATCCTGAGGGAAGCCGCTGCCTACGCTTTCCCCTCTGACCGGGAAAGGCTGTCACAGGGAATCCAGATTTTTGAGGTGATGCAGATGATGCAGGCAATGGGAAGCGGTATGGATACGGAGGAGCTGCTTCAGAATTTTCTCACTCCCGAGCAGAGGGAAATGTTCGAGGCTTACCAGAATCTAAATCTATAACGGTTTTCAAAAGGAGTCTGATCAACATGGATACATCCTGGATGAACAATCCCAATCTTTCCGGCATTGACCCGGCTAAGCTTCAGATGCTTCTCTCCCTTGCACAGCAGGGACAGCAGAAGAAACAAAACGAGCTGCTGCCATTTATCATGGCAGCAGCCAGTCAGTCCAAAGAAAAGGGCATGTCCTTTTCCCCTCAGGAAACGGATGCCATTATTGAAGTTCTGAAAATGGGCAAGTCGCCCGAAGAAATACAGCGCATCGAAAAAATGCGTTCTATGGTACAGCTTTTTCTCCAAAACCAGAATGCAAAGCCCCCGCTGTAAGTGAAAGAAGCATCAGCGCATGTTTCACCGTCAGCTCCCTGATTTCCCTGCGGCTGCCCTGGAAATGGAACTCCTTTACCACGGTCCTGCCCTTGACACAGCAGCCGATGTAGACGAGACCAACCGGCTTGCCCTCCGAGGCGTCCGGTCCCGCATTTCCCGTGACGGCAATGCAGGCATCCGCTCCGGTCAGTTCTGCCCCGTTCTGTGCCATCTCTGCGGCTGTCTCTCTGCTCACAGCACCGTAAGCATCCAGGGTCTCCTGCTTCACATGGAGAAGCTCGTGCTTTGCACGGTCACAGTAGGTCACCAGCCCCTGCTTGAATACCTCTGACGCACCTGGTATGTCCGTCAGGCGGGCTGCAATCAGCCCGCCTGTCAGAGACTCAGCTGTGGTGAGGGTACTTTGCTGTTTTCTCAGGAGGTCCAAAACCTCCGCTTCAAGCCGCTCTTCTGCCATGACGCCCTCCTTATTTTTCCGTGTTCAAAACCTGGCGGTTCGCCCAGATATAATCCACCAGTGAGATCACTGTCAAAGCCACTGCGATGTAGACAAAGGCAGTCTCCAGCACATTGAAAAAGCCATCCAGGTTCAGGATCAAAAGGATGATCATGATCATCTGGGAAATCGTCTTCAGCTTTCCCCACCAGTTGGCGGCAATTACAATCCCATTGTCCACTGCCACCAGACGGAAACCGCTAATGATAAATTCTCTTCCCATGATCACGATTACCACCACCGGACCGACCAGCCCGTTGTTCAAAAGGCAGATCAGGGCAGAGCACACCAACAGCTTGTCTGCCAAAGGATCCATAAATTTCCCGAAATTCGTCACCTGATGATTCTTCCTTGCCAGATAACCATCCAGGGTATCCGTCAGACTTGCCACCACAAAGATGGCAAGGGCAATATAATTGTCATATCCCGTTACATTGCACAGCATGAAACATACAAAAAAGGGAATCAAGATCACCCTCAGAATCGTCAGCATATTTGGTACATTCATCTTCATTCTACCAGTTCTCCTATCAAATCGTACTCCAGGGCTCCTGTCACCTTTACCTTGGCAAAGTCACCGGACACCAGCGTCTCCGCCGTATTGACGAACAGGTAACCGTCCACATCCGGCGCATCCTGGTAGGTACGCGCCACATAGGCATTCTCTCCAGCCACCTGACCTTCGATCATTACCACAAGCTTGCGCCCCACCATATTGGCAGCTTTCTCAAAGGCGATCTCCTGCTGCAGCTCCATCAGCTCATTCTTTCTCTGCAGCTTGACCTCCTCCGGGATCTGATCAGCCATCCTGGCAGCCGGCGTATTCTCCTCGGGAGAATAGGTAAACACTCCAAGGCGTTCGAACTCCATCTCATCTACGAACTCCATCAGCTCTTCATGCTGCTCTTCGGTCTCTCCCGGAAAACCAGTGATCAGGGTCGTCCTGATGGCGATATCCGGAATTTCCTTCCGCAGCTTTTCGATGATCCTGATCAGCTCCGCCTTATCCGTCCTTCGCCCCATTCTCTTAAGGATCGTGTCATTGGCGTGTTGGATCGGAATATCCAAGTAATGACAGACCTTCTTTTCCTGCTTGATCGTCTCGATCAGCTCATCGTAGATTTCTTCAGGATAACAGTACAGGATCCGGATCCAGCGGATTCCCTTGATTTCACAGAGTTTTTGAAGGAGCAGGTGCAGCGATTTCTTTCCATAGAGATCCGCCCCGTAAAGGGTCGTCTCCTGCGCCACCAGAATTAATTCCTTTACGCCCTGCAAAGCGAGCCGTTCCGCCTCCCGAAGAAGCCGTTCCATGGGGACGCTCCGGTATTCTCCCCGAAGCTTTGGGATGATGCAGTAGGTGCAGTGCTTCCCACAGCCTTCTGCAATCTTCAGATAAGCATAATGACCGCCCGTGGTCAGAATCCGCCCATCACCGGTATCCGGAATCCCTGAAAGCGGCTTCATGAGCAACGTCCTCTCTCCCTCCAGGGCTTTTCGGATGGCAGACAGAATCTCGTCGAAGCTGTTGGTACCTAAAACGGCATCCACCTCCTCGATCTCATCTAAGATCTCCTGGCGGTAGCGCTCTGCCATACAGCCGGTGACAATGAGCGCCTTGCAGCTTCCGTTCTTTCGGTACTTCGCCATCTCCAGGATACTGTCAATGCTCTCTTCCTTGGCATCATGGATGAAGCAGCAGGTATTGATCACAATGACCTCTGCTTCCTCCTCCTGATCCGTCATACAGAAGCCTTCCCGGTTCAAAAGCCCCAGCATATTCTCGGAGTCCACCAGATTCTTGTCACATCCCAGGGATATAAATAAAAGTTTCATAGGTTCCCTTTCCTACCTTTATTCTTCGGTCTCTTCCGGAGTTTCCGGCGTCTCTGGCTTCTCAAGCTTTGCCGTCTCTTCCACGGGAATCTCCTCCCCGTTGTCCTCAGCCTCCATCACAGCCTCGCTCTCGGGCAGGATCTTAAGCTTTCCTTTTGCCATCTCCTCCACTGCGACGGACAGCGGCTTTCTTCCAGCTACCACCACATCGGACTCTGCTCCGTCGATGATCTGCCTTGCCCTCTTTGCAGTGGCAAGGACGATGGAATACCGGCTGTTGACCACAGGGGTATCTCCTTCCTCCACGTCAGCATTCACTACCTTCATTAAATCTGTATAAGATGGATGTAACATATCTTATTCCCCTTTCTTTAAACTTTTTTTAATTTCATCAATAATTCCCAGATTCCGTGTTACCCGGAAACGGGCATCCCTGATGATACTGTGCATTTCTTCCACACAGGTATCCAGGTCGTCATTAATCAGGAGGTAATCGTAATGTTCCACGCCCTCCGCCTCCTCACCGGCGCGTGACAGCCGCTGCTCGACCACTTCCGGACTCTCCGTTCCTCTCCCGGTGAGACGTTCCCGCAAGGTTTCGGCATCCTTCGGCGTTACAAAAAGGAGCAGGGCATCCGGTCTCTGTTCCTTGATTTTTAAGGCACCCTGGATCTCGATCTCCAGGATCACATTCCTGCCCTTGGAAAGCTGTTCCTCCACATACGCCTTCGGGGTGCCATAATAGTTCCCGCAGTATTCGGCATGTTCAAAGAAGGCATCCTCTTCGATCATCTGTTCAAATTCTTCCCTGGTCTTAAAGAAGTAATGGACGCTCTCCATCTCTCCCTCCCTGGGAGCACGGGTGGTCGCCGAGATGGACAGGGCATAACCTTCGTGCAGCTCCATGAGCCTTTTGACAAGGGTTCCTTTCCCTGCCCCGGAAAAACCTGACAATACAATCAGAACTCCGTCTTTATTCATCCTCTTCTCCTTTCCATGCGGCCTCCCGGCCTGCCAAAAAACGCCTGGAAATCGTCTCTGGCTGCAGGGCGGACAGGATGACATGATCCTCCTCTGTGACGATCACCGCCTTGGTCTTTCTCCCTTGCGTTGCATCGATCACACGGCCGCTCTCTTTCGCCTTCTGGACAAGCCGCTTTACCGGCGCTGCCTCCGGGCAGACTACAGCGACAATCTTCCCCGCATTGATCAGATTTCCAAATCCAATGTTGATAAATTCCGTCATAGCAAACGTCCTTTTCTGTCACTATTCAATATTCTGGATCTGCTCACGAACCTTCTCGATCTCCGTCTTCAGGTTGATCGCGATATTGGAGGTCTCAAGGTCGTTCGCCTTGGAGAGAATGGTATTCGCCTCCCGATTCATCTCCTGTGCGATGAAATCCAGCTTTCTTCCTACGCTTCCGCCTTTCTTAAGTTCGGCAGCCATGTTTTCGATATGGCTTCTCAGGCGGACGGTTTCCTCATCGGTACAGATTTTATCCGCATAGAGGACCACCTCCGCGGCAAGACGCCCTTCGTCGATCTGGCTGTCCTCCAGAAGTTCCCGCACCTTCTCATGGATCTTGTTCCGATACTCTTCCATAATCCCCGGATAGCGCTCCTCTACCTTCGCTGTGTCCAGGAGCATCCCGTCAAGCTTCTCCAGAAGATCCTTCTTCAGGGCTTCCCCTTCCCGGATCCTGCTCGCCACCATCTGTTCGCCTGCTCCTCTCAAAGCCGTCTCCAGGACCTCCCAGATCTGTTTTTCATCCACAGCCTGCTCCTCCATGGAAAAAACCTCCGGGCAGCGTCCCAGAATAGAAGCGCTGACATCGTTTTTGACCCCCAGCTTTTCTTCCATCTCCCGGAAATAAGCAAGGTACTGAGCTGCCACTGCCTCATTGTATTTCAGGGAAAGGTTCGTCTCAGAATAATCCTCGTAGGTGATGAATACATCCACCTTCCCCCTCTGCAGGTATTCCTTGAGGACGCTGCGGATCGCCGTCTCAAAGAAGTTCAGCTTTTTCGGCATCCGGATGTTTACGTCAAAATAGCGGTGGTTGACCGCTTTCATCTCCACCGTAAATTTTCTGTCGCCCTGGTGATTCTCACATCTTCCAAAGCCCGTCATGCTTTTTATCATAGGAAATCTTCTTCCTTTATCTAAATTTCTGATAACGGTTCAGAGCCAATCTCGAAAACACTCTGAATCATAAAAATTATTATAGATGAAATCCCTTGGAGCGTCAATCGAAATTTTCCAAAAACACTTGTGCGCCCGTGGGAACGCTAGTATACTTATGTCGTGACAAATTTGGAGAAAACTTCCGAAAGGAGAATCTATATGGCATTAGATGGAATTGTAATCGCACATTTGACCAAGGAACTTCAGGAGGCGCTGACTGGGGGAAAGATCGCCAAAATTGCCCAGCCTGAAAACGACGAACTCCTTCTCACCATCAAAAATTTCAAAAACCAGTACCGGCTCCTGATCTCTGCCGGCGCCAGCCTTCCTCTGATCTATCTCACCAGTGAGAACAAACCAAGCCCCATGACCGCCCCCAATTTCTGCATGCTGCTTCGGAAGCACATTGCAAACGGCAAGATCACCCGTATCTATCAGCCGGAAATGGAACGTATCATCCACTTTGAGATTGAACATCTGAACGAACTGGGAGATCTCTGCAAAAAAAGCCTGATCGTGGAGATCATGGGCAAACACAGCAACATCATTTTCTGCAGTGAGGACGGCAAGATCATCGACAGCATCAAGCATGTGGGCATCCAGATGAGTTCTGTGCGCGAGGTACTCCCCGGCAGGGACTACTTTATCCCCAAAACCCAGGATAAGGCAAATCCGCTCACCATCACGGAGGAGGAATTCAAGGCACGTGTCCTCACAAAACCCATGCCGCTGTCAAAGGCGATCTATCAGTCTCTCACCGGATTAAGCCCACTGATCGCGGAGGAGATCTGCTACCGCGCTTCCCTGGATTCCGGCAAAAGCGCCAACTGCCTCACCGATCTGGAGCAGCTTCATCTGTACCACATTTTTTCCATGCTCATGGAAGATGTCGCCCAGGGGAATTTCCAGGCATCCATTGTTTACCAGGGGAAGGAACCCATCGAATTTTCCTCCGTCCCCCTCACCCAATACGGGGACTGCCGCTGCGAGACCTACGACTCCATCTCCTCGGTGCTGGAAAACTATTACGCCATGAAAAACACCATCACCCGGATCCGCCAGCGTTCCTCTGACCTTAGGAGGATCGTCTCCACCGCCCTGGAGCGGAACCGCAAAAAATATGACCTTCAGCTGCGGCAGCTAAAGGATACGGACAAACGAGAAAAATTCCGTGTTTACGGGGAGCTGATCAACACCTATGGCTACGAGCTTTCTCCCGGCGCAAAGAAGCTGGAAGCGCTGAACTACTACACCAATGAGATGGTCACGATTCCGTTGGATGAAACACTCAGCCCCCAGGAAAACGCCCAGAAAAATTTTGAGAAATACAACAAGCTGAAACGGACCTATGAAGCCCTCACCAAACTCACCGAGGAGACCAAGGAAGAGATCCTTCATCTGGAATCCATCAGCACCGCCCTCGACATCGCCCTCTCCGAAGAAGATCTGGTGGAAATCAAAGAGGAACTGGTGGAATACGGATATATCAAAAGGAAGGGCGGACAGAAAAAGGTCAAAATCACCTCCAAACCCTTCCACTATCTCTCCAGCGATGGTTTCCATATGTATGTGGGAAAAAATAATTTCCAGAATGAGGAACTGACCTTTAAGGTCGCAAACGGAGGAGACTGGTGGTTCCACGCCAAGGGCTGTCCGGGATCCCACGTCATCGTTAAGACCAACGGCATGGAGCTTCCCGATTCCACCTTCGAAGAAGCGGCGCGCCTGGCTGCCTACTATTCCCAGAACCGGAAGGCAGACAAGGTGGAGGTGGATTATGTGGAACGGAAGCACGTAAAAAAAGTTACCGGCGGCAAGCCCGGTTTTGTCATCTACCATACCAATTACTCTATGGTCATTGATACGGATATTTCTAACATCGAGCTTGTCAGCCGGTAACCGATTCTGCGCCAGCCGGCCGGACAGTCCCGTCACCGTCTGGTGCGGAACCACTTCAGGAGCTGGATCACCGGCAGGTTCAGCAGCGCCAGGACATACACCAGCAGAAGCTGTGTGAGTGTCAGAGTCTGTACGCTGAAGATTCCCTGAAGGAACGGACATACCATCACCAGGGTGATCAGTACGAACCCAATCAGGAACGCGCCTGCCAGGTAAATATTGTTAAAGAATTCTTTCTTGAAGATCACCGGCTTTGCCTGCTTGCAGTTGAAGCCGTGAACCAATCTGGAGGTACAAAGGGTGCCAAACGCCATCGTACTTGCCAGCACTGCATTTTCCTGAAGCCCAATCAGGAACGCCACTGTAGTCATCACCGCAATCACCAAGCCCTCGACCCCGATACTGGTCAGAAAACTCTTCGTGAGGATCGACTGGTTGATGGGGCGGGGTTTTTCTTTCATCACATCTTTGGAATGGGGCTCCAGTCCCAGTGCGATCGCCGGAAGGCTGTCTGTCAAAAGGTTGATGAACAGAAGGTGTACCGGCGCAAACGGCACCGGGAAGTTACAGACGGAGGCGAGAAGCACGACCAGGATGGCTGCAAAGTTGCCGGACAGCAAGAACTGAATGGCGTTCTTGATATTCCGATAGACGTTCCTTCCGTTTTCCACCGCTTTCACGATGGTGGCAAAGTTGTCGTCTGTCAGCACCATGGAAGCGGCATCCTTTGCCACCTCGGTTCCGGTAATGCCCATGGCGACACCGATATCCGCCTGCTTCAGAGCCGGAGCATCGTTCACTCCATCTCCGGTCATAGCAACGATGTTGCCCTTCTCCTGCCAGGTTCTTACGATCCGGATCTTATGCTCAGGGGACACACGGGCATACACGGAAATCCCCTCCACAAAACTCTTCATTTCCTCATCGCTCATACCGTCCAGCACGGCGCCGTCACATGCCTCGGACTCATTTTGCAGGATTCCAATTCTTTTGGCGATGGCAGCTGCCGTTACCTTGTGGTCGCCAGTGATCATGATCGGCTTGATTCCAGCGCTGATACAGTCTGCCACGGCAGCCTTGGATTCGGGACGCGGCGGATCCATCATCGCGATCAGACCCATGAAGATCAACTGGTCCTCATCTTTGAGTTCCAGCACCTGATCCCGCATCAAATCTTTTCGGAATGCAAAGGCAAGGACACGGAGACCGTTTCTGGAGAATTTCTGATTCTGCTCCTCAATCCTTTCCACATCACTGTTCTCGATCTTGCGGATCGTACCGTTTTCATAGATTTCTGTTGTTCTTTTCAGCAATACGTCCACGGCGCCCTTTGTGACCATGGTAATGCCGCTCTTTAAGGGATGGAGCGTGGACATCATCTTCCGGTCGCTGTCAAAGGGAATTTCGCTTAACCGGGGATATTTTTCCCGGACGATCCCGGACATTCTGCCAAGCTTGTCTCCCAGATTGATAAGCGCCGTCTCCGTGGGATCTCCGATCTCCTGACCGCCCGTATTCTGGGAATCATTGCAGAGGATACTGAAATCCAACAGTCTCTTCTGATCCGGGTCGGACAAATCGATTGCCTCTGCCGGAATTTCTTTTCCGTTGGTGTAATAATATTCCACCGTCATCTTATTCTGTGTCAGGGTACCGGTCTTATCGGAACAGATCACCGATACGCTTCCCAGCCCTTCCACCGCCTGGAGCTTACGCACAATGGCATGTTCCTTTGCCATCTTTCTCGTTCCAAAGGAAAGTACGATGGTAACGATGGAGCTGAGCGCCTCGGGAATCGCCGCCACAGCCAGAGCCACTGCAAAGAGGAACGCTTCTCCCATGGACTCTCCCCGCAAAATGCTCACGCCGAAGATCAGGGCACAGAAGACCAGGATTGCAATGGAAAGCTTCTTTCCAAACTCATCCAGATTCACCTGGAGGGGAGTCTTCTTCTCAGAAGCCGATTTTAAGAGGCTGGCAATCTTTCCCACCTCAGTGTTCATACCGATTCCCGTTACCAGGAAGGAACCTCTTCCGTAGGTGACAAAGCTGCCGGAAAATACCATATTGGTCCTATCCCCCAAAGGAACTTCTCCTTCAATGGCTTCCTCTGTCTTGTCCACGCCCAGGCTCTCGCCGGTGAGGGCGCTTTCATCGATTTTCAAGCTGGCATTCTCCAGGATCCTTCCGTCTGCCGGAACATAATCCCCGGCTTCCAAAAGCACCGTCTCGCCCACGGTCACTTCCCTGGACGGGATCTTCACCACGTCTCCGCCGCGGATGACCTTTGCCTCCGGTCCGGACATCTGCTTTAAGCTCTCCAGCGACTTCTCAGCCTTCACCGTCTGTACGGTTCCCAGGATTGCATTCATGGTGATTACCACCAGGATGACGATGGCGCTCTCCGCCTCTCCCAGAAATCCTGACACGGCAGCTGCAATGATCAGAATGATCACCAGGAAATCTGTGAACTGCTCCAGAAAGATCATGGGAATTGATTTTTTCTTTCCTTCCGTCAGCTCATTGGGACCGTATTTTTCCTGATTTTCCCGAATCCGGGCTTCATCCAGCGGCTGGGTGCTTCCGTTGACCGCTTTTTGCGCTTCAGGACGGCTCATTTGATAAAATTCTTTCATCCTTATCCTCCTTCTTCTCCGGTCTCTTTTTTCTGCCAATAGCATGCGCATGTTCTTTTCGAACCATTCATTTTCCTTCAGCTCGTTCTCGGCGAAAAAAAAGAGACCTTTATTGCACCACAATGATACAATAAAAGTCTCGCTGTTTCATT
>DVFT01000030.1 GCA_018713105.1 Candidatus Limivivens merdigallinarum
GCAGGCACAGCGCCAGGTAATCCTTCATTTCCTGGATGCTCATGCCGCATTTTTTCAGGCAGACCAGATCCTTGATCCACTTGATATCTCGTTCATCAAAAATACGGCGGTTGTTCCCGTCTCTTTTTACATTGGGAATCAGCCCCTCGTTGCAGTAATATTTCAATGCCTGGTAGGTCATGTTGGTTTCCCTGCAAACCTGCATCATGGTGTACATGTGATCATCCTCCTAGCGTTCAAAAAAATTCAAAAAAAGTAAAAAACCTCTTGACCGGTTGTAACTACCGGATAATACAATCGGTTGTAGAAACCGATAACTTCAACCGGATTATAACACAAAAGTCATTTCGATACAAGCAGAAGGGAGATTGAGAGGATGGTATTTTACTTTACCGGCACAGGCAACAGCCTTTATGTGGCAAAACAGCTGGAAGCAAATCCCGAAAGCATTCCGCAGGTCCTACGGAGAGAAAAGCTGGAGTTTGCGGCGGGGCAGCAGAGCTGGCAAAGGAGCTCTGCGATTCCTTAGGGATTGATGCCGTTTATATCAATGTGATCAAGATGGTGGATAACTGGCTGCCCAGCTTTGATATGGAGGAACAGAAGAAGCTGGACAACCATGTGGATGGGCAGTTGTCCAAGATCCTGGAGGATCTAAAAGCAGGCAGACGGGAAATTGCCGTAGTCACCGAGGCAGACCGGGCGGCACACCGGGAGTTCCAGAATCGTACCAGCCAGATGCCGAAGGATCTGTGGCAGCATCTTCTGAAGGTGACCGATTCCTGCATCGGCTGCGGGATCTGCGAAAAGATCTGTCCGTCCGCATCCATCCATGTGATCGATGGCAGGGCGGTACACTTCCCCGGAAACTGCCAGACTTGCCAGGCATGTGCCCACGCCTGTCCGCAAAAGGCGATTACCCTGACCATACCGGAAAAAAATCCAAAGGCACGTTACCGCAACGAACACATCTCGCTGCAGGAACTAATCAAAGCAAATTCACAGCAATAGGAGGAATTTTCAATGAACAACTTTATTTTTTCTTATCCGACCAAGGTTTATTTTGGAGAAGGCAGCGCCAAGGAAGCATTTCAGCAGGAACTTCCGAAGATGGGAACCCGCGTGATGCTGGCATACGGAGGAGGCTCCGTAAAGAAAAGCGGCGTTTATGACGAACTGAAAGGAATGCTTACCCAGGCTGGGAAAGAAGTGGTGGATTTTTCGGGAATCATGCCGAATCCCACCTATGAAAAAGTCCAGGAAGGCGTAAAGCTGGCAAAAGAGCAGAAGGTGGATTTCATTCTGGCGGTGGGAGGCGGAAGCGTCATTGACTGCTGCAAGGTGATTTCCGCACAGGCTGTGACAGAAGAAGATATCTGGAGCATGGAATATACAAAAGGCAAATTCCCTACGGAGGGAATCCCCATGGGAGCAGTAGTCACGGCATCCGGTACCGGAGCAGAAATGAATTCCGGCGCGGTGATCACCTGTGAAGATAAGCTGTGGAAGGGACCGATCGTCGGGATGGCGGCTGCATTTGCAATCCTGGATCCGTCCTATACCGCAACGGTTCCCAAGATGCAGGTGCTCTCCGGTGCGTTTGATACCTTAAGCCATGGAATGGAGACGTATTTTGGACAATCAGATCAGGACAATGTTTCGGATGATGTGGCGCTGGCGGTTATGAGAAACACCGTGGTAAATATGCGCCGTCTCATCAGCGATCCCCAGGATATGCAGGCGAGGAGCAATCTGATGTGGGATTCTGCGATGGCGGAGAATGGGATTTTGAAAGTGGGGCGTCTCACCGATTTCCAGGCGCATCAGATAGAGCATCAGCTGGGAGCCTATACGGACTGCAACCATGGTCAGGGGCTTGCCGTTATCCAACCGGTTTATTACCGCCATATCCTGAAGGATGCGCCGGAGAAGTTCACCCGCTTCGCCCAGGAGGTGTTCCAGAAGGAGACTGCCGAGGAAGGGCTGGAGGCTTTGCAAAGCTTCATAAAGGAGTGCGGGCTGCCCACCAGGCTTAGCGAGCTGAAATCACGGGTGGAGATTACGCCAAGCGTTCTAAGGAGGGTGGCAGATACCTGCAACATCATCAAAGGGAACCCCAGAGAACTTGACAGAGATGAGATTTATGAAATTCTCTGTGAATGTATGTAAAAGGAGACGGAACTATGAAAAATAAGATCGGTATCATTTCCGTCGTGGTGATTCTGGCAATTTTGATCCTTGCCTTTGCCGGCTACCAGATTTACCGAAATCCAGCCATGTTCCGCAGCCTTTCCGATGAATCCCTGGGGGATGCCGAAGTCGAAAGCCTGAGAGCTGAGATTGCAAAGAGAGAGGAAAAACAGGTTTTGGTCGCCTATTTTTCCTATTCCGGAACGACACGGGGTGTGGCTGAGGCGCTGAGCGAGGCGACCGGAGGAGATCTTTTTGAGATTGCGCCGGCAGAAGCGTATACGAATGTCTATCTGCAGTCAAACAGTGAAATCCGAAGCAACGCAAGACCCGCCCTTGACAGTACCGTGGATCATATGGAGGATTATGATATTGTATTCGTAGGATATCCGGTATGGTGGCATGCGACACCTTCGCCTGTCAATACTTTTCTGGAGAGCTATGATTTTACAGGAAAATTGGTGATTCCTTTCTGTACCAGCGGGGCAGCGATATCGAAGAGACCATGCCTACCTTCCTGAATTCCTGTCAGGGCATAGCGGTATATGGGGAAAGAAGGATTTCAAGCCAAGGTCAGATCGACGGATGGCTGGAAGAGCTGGATTTGAATCTGACGAATCCGGGCACTTCCGGCTCCGGGACCGAGCCTGCCGACACGGCAGATGCCACCAATGGATCGGCAGCTGATGCCACAGCGGATCCTGCCGCTGGGGCTGCCGATACACAGGCGGCAACCGATACGGCAGATTTAGCCACCGAAACGGCAGCCGATGACACGGCGGATCCAGCCGCCGGCGGAAATACTCTGGTCGCATACTTCTCCTGGTCGGGAAATACGGAAGAGATGGCTTCGTATATTGCAGAACAGGTGGGAGGCGATCTTCTGGAAATTCAGCCGGAAACCCCTTATCCCACAGATTATAATGAGTGCGGAGATGTGGCTTTGGCAGAGCGGGACAGCAATGCGAGACCAGCCATCATGGGGCTGCCAGATTCCATTGACCAGTACGATACCATTCTGGTCGGGTATCCCATCTGGTGGCATACGGCTCCCATGATCATCGGGACTTTTCTGGAAAGTTATGACCTGACGGGAAAAGAGGTTTATCCTTTTACGCAGTCAGCTTCCATGGACACCGAACAGTTTGACAATTCCATCGCTTTTGTAAGAGAAAATGCGGTTGGCGCCACGGTTCACGACGGTCTGTTTGCAGAACCTTCTGATACGGAAACCATCGATGCCTATTTAACAGGGAACGGCTTGGCACAGTAAAGAAAGAACGAGAAGGGTAAGATGGGCAGGAAAAATAAGCGGAAAATGGGGAGTATACCAAGAGAAAGCAGGTGTGAAAAATGAAGAAAAGATGGAAAACATGTTTGGGATTTTTAATGTTTCTGTGCTCGTTTTTCATAGGCGGAAACAGGATGGATGGAGGGTTTTGGGCAACCGTATCGGCAGCCGGGAGCCAGGCGGAGCCGGTCTATGAATACGAGACAGAGGAACTCTATGCAGAGAGGGAGGATCATCAGATTTATGGGGTCATCTATATTCCCCAGGGAGCGGGAGACAAGATGCCGGCGGTGATCTTCTCCCACGGATACGGAGGAAACCATCAGGTGGGAGCTTCCTATGCCGAGAGCCTGGCAGAACAGGCGGATTTGGAAGCAGTGATCACCATGATGCAGGGACTTGACTATGTGGACAGTGACAACCTGTTTTTGATGGGAACCAGCCAGGGAGGTGCCGTCTCTGCCATTACAGGTGCGGCTCACCCGGAGGAGATCTGTGGGATGGTTCTGTTGTATCCTGCCTTTGTGATGGTGGACAACGCAAAGGAACTGTTCCAAAGCGTGGATGAAATTCCAGATACCTATGATTTCATGTGGATGGAGGTAGGGAGAGCTTACTTTGAACCGCTGCTGGACTATGATATCTATGGAGAAATTGCGGCATATGATAAGGATGTGCTTTTGATCCATGGCGCTGAGGATGGTATCGTACCGCTTTCCTATTCCGAGCAGGCTTTGGAAGTCTACCCTTCGGCAGAGCTGAAGGTGATCGAGGGAGCCGGTCATGGATTTTACGGAGATGACGAGATACTGGCAACCCAGGAGATACTGGCATACCTGGATGCACACCGCAGTTAAGATAGGAGGAAACCATGCCGAGAAAACGACTCATAGCGGGAATGCTGCTGTTCCTTGTGCCCAGCCTGTCAGCCTGCGGCGTGGGAACGCCCGAGGTTCACAACACAGAGACCGTCAACTTCTATCAAACCCTGGAAAGCGTTGAGGGACGGCAGGTGAGAATGACAGCGGGGGATGTGGAAGTGATGATTACCCTGAATGATTCTCAGGCGGCAGCAGATTTTGCAGGGATGCTGCCTTTGGAGTTGTCTTTAATTGAACGAAACGATTTTGCAAAAGGGATGACGCTGCCCAGGGCTTTGACCACCGCGGAAGAGACGACCAGGGAGTATGAGATCGGAGATTTTGGATACTGGGCAGCGGGACCGGATCTGGCAATCTTTTATGACGATATTTACGATCAGACCATTGTACCTGTGATCCCCATGGGAAAGGCGGAGCAGGGAGCTGAAGACATGAGAAATACGTTCGGCACTGTCCGGCTGGAGCTGGTGCCGGAAACGGAGTAATGTTTCAAACATTTCAGGATAGGAGGAAAAGACAATGAAAAAAAGAAGCATGATGATTCTATGTATGGTTGCTGCCATGACACTGACTGCATGCGGCAGGCGCCAGCCGTGTGGTAGTGGATGGGGAAGTGCTGGGAAATAATCAGTATATCGCCCAGCTGATCCAGCAGGAAGTGGGAGGAGATATTTTCCGCATTGAGACGGTGCAGGAATATCCGGGCAGCCATGAGCCGCTCCTTGAATTTGCCTACAATGAGCTTTCCGAAACGCAAGACCTGAGCTTGCTACCCAGATTGAAAACCTGGACAGCTACAGCGTAATCTTTTTGGGATATCCCAACTGGAACGCGGATCTTCCGATGCCGCTTTACACATTCCTGGAACAGTACGACTTTAGCGGAAAGACGATCATTCCATTCACCACCCACGGCGGAAGCGGTTTTTCCAGAACGATCCAGACCATTGAGGAGCTTCAGCCTAACGCCACAGTGGTGGAAGAGGGGCTTTCCATTTCCAGAAACAGTGTGCCGGAAGCACAGAGCGAGGTAGTAAGCTGGGTTTCCGGGCTGAATCTGAATGCGTGAGAAGGGTTCGATTGGAAGGGAGGCAGATTCTTGAAGCCTAAAATGATTTGCAAGATCATCCTGGATCTTGTCATGACAATCCTGCTCCTGCTTCTGATGGCAAAACAGATCACAGGAGCCTCTGCTCACGAATGGCTGGGCGCGGGAATGTTTGTGCTTTGGATTGTCCACCATATTCTGAATTTCAGGTGGCATCGGCAATGGTTCAAGGGAAGAATGACACCTTTTCGCATTCTGCAGGCAGCGGTCAATTTCCTGCTTCTGATCGCAATGCTGGGCACCATGGTGAGCGCAGTCATCCTCTCCAGAGAAGTATTTGCCTTTTTGCCCATCACAGGAGGGATCGCCCTGGCGCGCCCCATGCACATCTTCTGTGCGTTTTGGGGATTCACGCTGATGGCTCTGCACCTCGGCATGCACTGGAGTATGATCCTTGGCATGGCAAGAAAGGCGGCGGGAGGAGAAGCTTCCCCAAAAATGCAGAAGCTTCTTCGCATCCTTGGCGGTGCAGCTGCCGTCTATGGAGTGTATGCATTCCTGAAAAACCGGATCTGGTCGTATCTGTTTCTGACCTCGTCCTTTGTATATTTTGACTTTGAACAGCCAGTAGTGCTCTTCTTTTTGGAGTATCTGGGAATGATGGCATCCTTCGTGTTCCTGGCTCACTATGGAACCAGGAAATTGAAAGGATAAATCTTTTCTATTCTTCGCTATTAAGATTAGAAAATCGTCCTGTAATTTTCTCCAGAAACAACTCTGCTGCCGGAGAAAATACTTGATATTTTTTCCAGATGATATTTAAGCCAGACTCCAGTTTCGGATCCAGTGGACGAAAGCAGAGATTACTGTCCTCGGAGGTATCCGCAAGGTTATCTAGAGTAATCGCATAGCCGATACCGGCATCTACCATAATTGCCGCATTATAGACAAGGTTAAATGTGGTGACAATATTCAGCTTTCCAAAATCTTCTCCAAACCAGTCGGAAAATGCATTTCCCGTCTGATGGGGTGAGATTGCCTGCCGCGAGCAGATCAGAGGAAGATCCAAGAGGTCTTCCTTTTTTATATGTTTTTTCCTGGCAAGGGGACTGTCCTTTCTCATGATCACACCCCAGATATCCCTTTCGTAAAGGTTGATGTAATTATATTTTGAAAGATCAGCTGGCTGGATCAGTACGCCGAAATCCAGCAGCCCTTTGTCCAGCCGTTCTGTCACGTCCGCCGCATTCCCGCTGTACAGATGAAAGTGTATATCGGGATAAGATTCACGCACTTCTTTTATAATCTCAGCAATCTCATGCATGGCTCTTGTTTCCCCACCGCCGATATAGATATCCCCGCTTACTGTGTTTTCCGCAGAGGTAAACTCAGCCTCTGTTTTGTCTACCATAGATACAATCTCTTCCGCTCGCTTCCGAAGCCGCATGCCGTCAGGAGTAAGGCTTACATGGTGGCTTTTTCTCACCAGAAGCTGTACCCCAAGTTCTTCCTCCAGATCCTTGATCTGCCTGGATAAAGTTGGCTGTGTCAGATGGAGGTAGTTGGCGGCGGCAGTGATATTTCCCTCCCGGGCGACGGCGAGAAAATAGCGAAGTACACGGATTTCCATGGAATGTAAACTCCTTTCGGGTAAATGGTTATATTTTGACCGTGATGGTTGGAATATTTACAGGACAGCAAGCCAGGAGCTTTTCACTCTCGACTCGCTGTCCTTGTGTAAGTCAGATATTCAAAAACTCTGCCGGTGTCATAACCGCTGGATTTTTCACGCCGGACTCTAAGAAATCCCTATCGCCGGTCAGCAGTACATCGGCTTTCGCTTCAATGGCCGCCCGCAAAATGGGGCGGTCATTTATATCTCTGATTTGTGCTTCAGTCATATCTTCCTCTGTCGGTATGGGGACCAATTCCAGAGTAAGCAACGCAACAGAAAGAAATTTATCCAATGCTGCCAGCTTGTTTGGAAATTTCTTGTTGAATATCCGTTTCATTTCGTCCACATTCTGCTCACAGATCAAGCCGTGATTAGGATAGGAGGCAGCTTTTACATACGCCTGATATGGCGTGCCGTTTGCACTCAATGCGGCAGAAATGAGAACATTGGTATCAATCAGAACTCTCATTCTTTTTCGTTCTCATTTCTCAATTCTTTGACGAGCGCAATAACATCATCTTCTGAGGTCAGGCCGGTGCGTTCCGCTTCTCCAGCTATTTCCTGCTGAAGCATCTGCATAGCATAAACAGCAGAATTGACAATGCGTACAGTGTTTCCTTCAACGATGAAAGTGACCCGATCACCGTTTGATACGCCAAGCACATCACGGACATCCTTTGGAATTGTGATTTGCCCCTTTGCCATAACTTTGGCGTTGTCTACAAACGCATTTGATAACATGATTTTACACCACCTTTCTGAAATATGGAAAGTAGGGATTTCCCTACTTTTATTATATGTAAAAGATGGAGAAAAATCAATAGAGGAACGAAAATTTATCCCATGTGCTAAAAAGAGCGGTATTTGTAGGGTTTTGTAAATCTGATTAATCAGGTACAGGTCTGGTACAGATATGATAGAGGTTAAGGTTAATGGCCGAGGTTGAAGCAGAACAGGATGGTCAAAGCCGTAGCAACAGGGTGGTCAAAGCCTGTTTTGATCCAGAACGAGATTCATTCTTATTACCAAAACAAGGATGTGGTGCGCCATATCCAGAGCCTTCCCCAGAAGATTGCCGTACAGAGTTGGTATCCCCTGGGCGGGCGCGGATACACAGGTCCGATGTTAAATAATAGAGTCATTGGGAAAAATGCAGAAAAACACGGGAAATCACCAGCCCAGGTAATCCTCCGGTGGGATCTGCAGAACGGGGTAGCGGTGATCCCTGGTTCCAGCAATCCGGAACATATACGGGAAAATATTTCTATTTTTGATTTCGAACTTACCCCGGATGAGATGAAAGATATCGGAGGGCTGAACAGGAATGAGAAACATGATTGGTACTAAAACTTTGCATTTGGGCAAGGAAGAGTTGTGTTCCGCACAGCTTCATTGACAAAAAGCGTTAAAAAAGGTAGAATCCATTTGAAACGGTAGAAAGTGAAATGAGGTGGACAGCTTGAAATGTACCCTGAGCTTTCCATGAGCCAGACATCGGTACAGGAGCATTCTACCGAGGATGATGTGGCAGAAACGATTGCTGCTGCTTATGGATCCTAAATGGATAAGTAACAACGATCAGTCGTTTTGCGGAAGCAGGACGGCTGTTTTTTGGTGTGCCTAGGTGGGAAGCCGCCCGGTCTGCTCCAGCTGGAGAAGCTTTTGTTTTTTGTCAATTCCACCGGCATATCCGGTGAGGCTGCCGGATGCCCCCAGAACCCGGTGACAGGGAACCAGGATGGAGATTCTATTGTGCCCCACGGCGCCTCCGACAGCCTGGGCAGACAGATGTTCCCGCCCCTGCATAGCGGCAAGCTGTCGGGCGATGGTTCCATAGGTGGTGGTTTTTCCATAAGGAATCTTCAAAAGAAGATTCCATACGTCTTTTTGAAACGTTGTTCCCAGCAGGTGGAGAGGCACCTTGAAATCAGGTTCCTTACCCGAAAAATAGAGATCCAGCCAGCGTTTGGCTTCCTGAATGGCAGGGATCTCCTTTTCTTCATGCTCCTCCAGATGAAGAGCAAAGTATTTCTGTCCCTCAAACCACAGTCCGGTCAGTCCGATCTCATCTGCTGCCAGAAGAATCGTTCCCAGAGGAGATCGGTAGGTACTGGTATATTGCATAAATATCCTCCTTAAAATTTGTCAGTGTCTAAGAAAGAGTGATCCGGTATTGGGCGGAAAATGTTTTGCCGGGGGCCAGGCTTTGAATCCATTTCTTGTCCTTCAATTCCCCGGTGAATCCATAGTCATCGCAGCGTCCCATCCAGGGTTCCAGACACACGAAAGGGGCACCGGGGACGGACCAGATCCCGAAATTTGAAAAGCCGTCTGCTTCCAGGGAAAGGTAAGGCGTTCCATCGGGAAATGCAATACCGGCATAGTCGATCTCCTCGTCGAAGATCAGGGCGTCATGGTCGAAGAGGTGCTCACCGATGGGGCATGTTCCGTCTTTTAACTCCAGGGAATAGGTCTTTGGAAGCGCCGTACCGGTGGCGGGATCGATCAGGTGATAGGAGACTGCCCTTTCCTTACGGAATTGGAGAAGATAATCCTTCTGGCTGGTTCCTGGAAGGACGGGCACACGGAAGGCAGGATGGCCGCCAATGGTAAAATACATGGGGACATTCCCGGTGTTGGTGACGGTCCAGGAGACCGTGATCTGACGGCAGTTTAAAGTATGACAGACGGTGAGCAGGAAATCAAAGGGATAGGTTTCCTTCGTCTCTTCGCTGGAGGAGAGGGACTGGGTGATGGAGGCGTCCTCCCGTTTCACCAGCGTAAAGACAGAGTCCCTGGCAAAACCGTGCTGTTTGGACGGATAGGTGTGACCATCCACCTGATAGGTATTTCCGTAATGCCTTCCCACATTGGGGAAAAGAATCGGAGCGTGGCGTGCCCAGAATGCAGGATTGGCGTCCCAGAGCACATCACGTTCCCTTTTTTTGTCATAAATCCGGATCAGTTCAGCGCCTTTTTCGCTGAGGGCAAGGAGCAGATCCTGATTTTCGATTTGGTAGTTCTCCATGAGAGATACCTCCTTATAGATATTCGCATTTTTTTCCATTATACTTCCTTTTTTTATCAGCTGCAATGAGGATTTCCATTTTCAAATCCGGCTGTGGATGGTATACTAAGGTGGTATGAGCGCAGTGTAAAGAGAAGGGGCGGGAAAACGATGTATGGAACAAAATTTCTGCTGGCGGAAGGAAAGGATGGCTTCACCGTTTTAAGGGCAGCGGGAAACGGGACGGAAGAGCTGCATATCCTGGAGGAGGCTGTGGGCGGCAGGGTGACAGAGGTTGCATCCTATGCCTTCTCCGACCGAATCGGCGAAAGAGACCGGACAGAACGTTTGGAAAAAGGATTCTGGGTCGATGAAAAGGGAGGGAGGACGGAACCGCCTGATGAAACCTTTGAGGAGATCCAGGGGGAAGGGCTTCAGAAAATCAGCCTGCCCCAAAGCCTGAAACGGGTCGGGAGCTATGCCTTCTATAACTGCCGGATTTTGGAAAAAATTTCTTTCTTTGATTCCCTGACAGATCTCGGGGCAGGGGCGTTTACCGGCTGCCATCAGATCAAACGGCTCCAGGTGACCTGTCTTCAGGGCGAGGGCTCCCTCCTCCGGGATCTGTTAATGGAGCTTCCGGAAGAGCTTGCGGTAGACTGGAGCTGGAAGGAAGAGAGGGCGAGACTTTTCTTCCCGGAATTCTTCGAGGAAGGGGTGGAGAATACACCGGCGAGAATTCTGGAAAATCACGTGCATGGAAGCGGTCTTTCATACCGAAACTGTTTCTATAAGAGAAGCCTGAATTTCAAGGAATATGACAGCCTGTTTCCCAAAGCCGTGGCGTGGGAGAGGGAGGAGCTGCTGTTTGACCTGGCATCGGCAAGGCTCACTCAGCCTTACGGCATGACGCCTGAGGCGGAGGAACGCTACCGGGAATATCTGGAAGGGAGGTTTTCCGCGCTGGCACAGCAATTTGCCAGGGAGGAACGCTACGAGGAGCTGGATCTCCTTCTTTCCAAGCTTACGGTTCCGGAGCCAGAGCTGCTTTCGGCAGTGGAAGCGCTGTCCAAGGAGGGAAGGACACGAGCGGTCAGCCTTCTGATGGAGTACCGGAGGCGGCATGTTCAGCCGATCAGCAGGACGGAAAGGAAGAGAAGATTTGAATTATAGCCGAGAATGGAAACATCCCATCCAGGATTTCCAGAAAAAAGAACTTGAGAAGATAGAGATCGCAGAAGAGATCCTGAAAAATGCCCGGACAGAGATCTGCCTGTCCATGCGTTTCTTCAATGTGTCTCTATCTATGCTCCGCCCGGAGCCGGCATCCTGGTGTCCCTCCCTGGCGACCGATGGAAGGACGCTGTTTTTTTCACCGACCTGGCTGATCGAGACCTTTCAGGAAAGGCGGGTGAAGATCAGCCGGCTGTATCTTCACCAGGTTTTCCACTGTTTGTTTTGCCATCCATGGAAACGGGAAGACCGGGACAGCCGGCTCTATGACCTGTCCTGCGACTTGGTGGCGGAAGCGCTTCTGGATAGCATGTACGCAGGCTGCGTCTATCTGCGTCCGAACAGGATCCGGAAAGAATGGTATGCCAGACTGAAGAAACGCCGCCCGGTGCTGACCTGCGAAAACGTCTATCACGAACTGGAAAATTTTGATTTGGGAGAAGAGCAACTCTGCCAGCTGCTTCAGGAATTCCATAGGGACAGCCACGAAGCCTGGGAGGCTCCCAAAAACAAGGGGGCGTCCTTCGCCAACCGGCAAAAGGAATGGGAGGATCAGAGAAACCGGGTGCAGACCGATATGGAATTCTTTTCCAAAGAGGCATCAAAGGCAGCGGGGACGCTTGCATCGCAGCTTGCGGTGGAGAACCGGAAGCGCTATGATTACCGGAGCTTCTTAAGAAAATTTGCCGTTCTGCAGGAAGAACTCCAGGTGGACGGAGATTCCTTTGACTATATTTTTTACCACTATGGGATGGAGCTGTACGGGAATATGCCGCTGATGGAACCTCTGGAGACCAGGGAAGCGGTGAAAATCCAGGATTTTGTCATCGTCATTGACACGTCCATGTCCTGCAAGGGAGAGCTGGTGAAGCGTTTCCTGAGGGAAACCTACGGGATTTTGTCGGAGCGGGAAAGTTTTTTCAGAAAGGTGAACATTCATGTGATCCAGTGCGACGAAAAGATCCAGGAGGATGTCCGGATCCAAAGCCGGGAGGAGATGGAAGCCTATATGAAGGAGTTTACGCTGAAGGGATTCGGAGGGACGGATTTCCGCCCGGCATTTGCCTATGTGGAGAGCCTCAGGAAGGCAAACGCCTTCCACAAGCTGAAGGGGCTGCTTTATTTTACAGACGGCAGAGGAATCTATCCGGCGAATATGCCCTCCTACGACACGGCGTTCGTCTTTCTTCAGGAAGATTACCAGGATGTGGATGTGCCGCCGTGGGCGATGAAGCTGATCATTGACAGAGAGGAACTGGAAAAAGATGATGAATATTAAACGCGCAAAACAGGAAATCAAAGATGCTGTGGAAGCCTATCTTTTCAAAGATGAGGACGGGGAGTACCTGCTTCCCATCCTCCGCCAGAGACCGCTGCTTCTTTTGGGGGCTCCGGGCATCGGCAAGACCCAGATCATGGAGCAGGTGGCAAGAGAGTGTTCCATCGCGCTGGTCTCCTACACCATCACCCATCATACCCGCCAGAGCGCCATCGGGCTTCCGTTTATCGCAAAAAAATGCTATGGGGGCAGAGAATATTCGGTGACGGAATATACGATGAGTGAGATCGTGGCGAGCATCTATGACAAAATGGAAGAGACCGGGCTGCAGGAAGGAATCCTCTTTTTGGATGAGATCAACTGTGTATCCGAGACGCTGTCTCCCGCCATGCTGCAGTTTCTGCAGTACAAAACCTTCGGGAACCATGCCATTCCCAAAGGCTGGGTGATCGTAGCAGCAGGAAATCCCCCGGAATACAACAAATCCGTCCGGGAGTTTGATGTGGTGACCCTGGACCGTCTCAAAAAGATCGAGGTGGAGCCGGACTACCCTGCCTGGAAGGAATACGCCTCCCGGGAAGGCATCCATCCGGCGGTCCTGTCCTATCTGAATCTGCGCACGTCCAATTTCTATAAGATGGAGACGACGGTGGACGGCAGGCAGTTCGTCACGCCAAGAGGCTGGGAAGATCTGTCCCGCATCCTGAAAATCTACGAAAAACTGGGGAAAAAAGCAGACGAAGAGCTGATCATCCAGTATCTCCAGCACGGGCAGGTGGCGAAGGATTTTGCGGCTTATCTGGAGCTTTATGAGAACTACGAGTCGGACTATCAGGTGGAAAAGATCTTAAGCGGGGAACCCTTTGAGGGGATGCTCCGAAAGCTGGCGCATGCAGGTTTTGATGAACGGCTGAGTGTAGTTGGGCTCTTGCTTTCCGGGCTGAACGGAAGCTTTCAGGAATGCTATGAGGATGACGAAGAACAAAAGCTTCTATTCGGAATCCTGCGCAATTTCAAAGAAAGGCTTGCATCCGGGACTTCTTCGGGAATCTGCTTTACAGAGGCAATGGAAGTGTTTGAGGAAGAAACGCAGAGAAAGCGGAAAGCAGATCTTTTGACCAGGACAGAGGAGAAGAGATACCAGAGAGCCGGCAGAAAGCTTCGCTCCTTTGGGGAAAAGCTTAGAAAGAGCGGGCTTTGGGATTCTAAAGAAGGCTTTCAGGTGATAAAGGAAGCCTTTGACCTTCAGCAGGACGAGAGCGGGGAACGGTTTGAGAGAGCAGCCGCTAGATTGGAATCGGCCTTTGATTTCATGGAGGCAGCCTTCCAAAACAGCCAGGAGATGGTGGCGTTTCTCTCTGAATTGAACAGCAGCTTCTACAGTGTCTGGTTTTTGAAGGAGTATCCCTGCGAACGGTATTATACCTATAACCAAAACCTTCTTTTGGAAGAAAAGACAAGGGAAATTATGAGACGTATTCGGGAATTATAAGAAGGAAAGAGAATCTTGACCAAATTTCACAAAAACGGTATAATGAACTTGTGAAAAATCGTTAAGACAGACGCGAGAAAGGATTTTAATCATGATGGAAGCAAATGAAAAGAAGGCATTTTTGATGGAGCTGCAGAGAACGCCGGAGATGTATGTCCTGATCAGCACATGCACAAAGATGCCCTATGTATATTGTGAGCCGGAGAGCTTTGACGACCAGGTGTTTATTTTCCATAAACAGGAGGATGCCGTAAAGGCGATGGAAGAACTCAAGGAGAAGGAGATTCCGGTGAGGGTGATCAAGCTGATCAACAACCAGTTCCTGAGCTTTTATTCCAACCTCTACCTCATTGGCGTCAACGGACTGTCGGTGGATTACGGAACGGAGAATGTCCAGAACATTCAGCTGTCCGAGCTGGTGCGCCGGCCGGATGACAGCCAGCTGCCGGAGGGCAAGGTGAAGGTGGAGAATCCAGAGCTTCAGCTCACCACCCTTTACTATATGCAGGAGCTGCGCAGAAAGCCGGGACTTGGCAGTGAGCAGAGATTCCGCGATATGGAGGAGGAGCTGATGGCTCACTTCCGCAAGGGAACCTACATCGTGCCAGTCAAGGACAACAAGAACATTCCTTTGATGAAGATGAAGAACGGCGATGCGTTCCAGCCGATCTTTACTGATATGCCGGAGTTTTTGAAGTTTTGCCGCGACGGGCAGTTCAAGCCGGCGGTAGTGCCTTATGACAAACTCCGTCCGGTGCTTTTGGAGCAGTCCAAAGGAATGCTGGTTAATCCGTTTGGTTTTCACCTGGTACTGAAGAAGACACAGCTCTAACCAGTAAAGGGGGATTCACATGAAGCTTGATATGCACTGTCACACAAAGGAAGGCTCTGTGGACAGTAAGGTGGGGGTGGAGGAGTACATTGAAACGTTGATTTCCAAGGGATACGACGGGATGCTCATCACAGACCACGATACCTACAATGGTTACCGATATTGGAAAAAGGAGCTGAAAGGGAAGAAATATCAGGATTTCGTGGTTCTGAAAGGGATTGAGTATGATACGAACAACGCAGGCCACATGCTGGTCATCATGCCGGAGAATGTGAAGCTGCGTATTTTGGAAATGCGGGGAATGCCGCTTCCGATGCTTTTGTTTATTGTCCATTCCTTTGGGGGGATCGTGGGTCCTGCCCACCCCTTCGGGGAAAAATATTTAAGCCTTGCCAATACCAAATTTTTCAGGAAAAACCGTTCGATCGTCAACAAGTTTGACTTTATTGAGACCTTTAATTCCTGCGAACCGGCGGAGAGGAATATCCAGGCGAGACAGCTGGCGAATATTCACGACAAGCCGGGTTTTGGAGGAAGCGATTCCCATAAAGTGGAGTGTATAGGAACGGCGTTCACACGGCTTCCTTACCGCATCACCAAGGAGTCCGAGCTGATCCGGATGGTGAAGGAGAAGCAGCCCATCCAGTACGGAGGCGTGATCTACAAAGGAACCACTAAGGAAAAGATCGGAAAGGTGAATGACGTCCTTCTCTATTCCTTCTGGGTATACAATAAGGTACTGGGACTTAGCAAGGTGCGAAAGAGAAGAGGGCAGGCGCGGTATCTGAACATCAATGTGAAGAACATCAATTAAGGGAGACGTACGGTTCCAACCGCCGAAAAAAAGAGCTGACCATTGCGGTCAGCTCTTTTTGATGAATTCTGTCTTACATTTCGGACAGGTAATGGCAATCTTCCCTTTCCCCTTGGGAACACGGATCTTCTGTTTGCAGTTGGGGCAGGTATAAATGTGATAAGTCTTACGCTGATTTGCCATATATTTCTGCTTGTTGAACACGGAGACTACTTTATTCTTGTAGTTCAGGTAGATATCGTTCTCGTGGCTGCGTTTGGCAAAATTCCTGGAAAACATTCTCAAATACAGGATGATCAGCATCACGAAGACGAGAATGTTAAGCAAAGCGTTCCGGAAAAACAAACTTAAGATCAGCAGAGCCAGCGTCACATACAGACAAAACTTACCCAATTGGTCTACACCGTAGCGTCCGCTCATAAAACGTTGAAATTTTTCTCTCATGATTCAGCCTCCTGAAAAGTTTGTTGAACGCTGGAAAAGATCCTTCTTGCGAAGGCAGAAGCATCTTCCAGATCCTGACGGGATGGATGGAGAAGCGCATTGTCAAAATTCTGGATCATCCTCTCCATCTGACTCTGGTTGGAGTCAGTCATCATCTGCTCATATTTCTGGCGGACCCGCATCGGCATCTTGCCCTGGCAGAAAAAGGAACCCAGGTAATCATTCCCATCCGGCAGAAAAGCAAGGACATTCTGCTCGATGGCGCGGTAATACTCCGGGGAATTCCCCATGCCGCAGGTGGCAAAGAAGGCAATCTTCTTGCCGGACAGACCGGACAGAAAATCCAAAACCTCTACATTGGCAGTACCGCGGTTTACCCAGAATCCAATGAAATACAGATCGGCTAAATAGCTGCCCATGGCGCTCTCCAGTTCCTTAATATCTTTGGAACAGGAGGGAAGGGCACGATAAATCTCTTTGGCGAT
>DVFT01000031.1 GCA_018713105.1 Candidatus Limivivens merdigallinarum
TTCAGGACCAATCATTGCACCAAGAAATTGTAGATAGTCTGCAAACCACCGCCCTGGAGATCGATTGTGCGGAAACCTATGCCCAGGCAATCAGCCTGTACGCCCGCTTCCACTATGTCCTGGTTATCCTGGATCTCGGAATCCCCGATGCTGACGGTGTGACCATTGTCCGCCGGCTCCGACAGTTGGATCAGACTCCTATCTTGGCGCTCTCTGCCTTTGGTTCCAGGGAAGAAGAAATCAGTGCGTTGAACGCTGGGACGGATGGCTACATCCCCATAGAGGAGAAGCTGGATCAGGAACTGCTTCTGGCCCACGCCTCGGCCCTGATGCGCCGATACCTGAGCGCCAACACCAGAGAATACGCCGCAATTCAGATTGCTGGCATTTGCCTGAAAATCAATCTGAACCTACGGAAGGCTTTCCTGAACGGAGAAAATCTGCACCTGACCCCGTTGCAGTATTCGATCCTGACCTCCTTGGCTGAACACCTTGGAGAGGTCGTCCCAAAAGAAGAACTCTATCAGGCAGCGTGGCCAAACGATTATGATATCCAGGCGGACGCATCACTCAAATTTCAGGTCAAAGAGTTACGGAAAAAGCTGCGGATGCATGGAGCACCGGAGGTGATCGAAACTATCTGGGGCGTCGGATATCTGCTCTGCCTCGAAGATGATCCTCGCCTTGGTTAAACAAGCTTTTGGCAGAGATATGGCACTCAAATTTTGCGGGGGAAAATAAAACAAAGAAAAGTCTTCCACCATTTACATAAAGCCCATGCTCCGCTATACTGAAGTCAGAAAGAGAATGGAGGGACGGCGATGGCGGGCAGGCGGATCTGCGCCGGGTACTACCGGCGGTACGATGGCAGGGTGGTCTATGTGGTTTCCGTAGCCACCGACGCCGACACCGGCGAGGAGACGGTCATCTGGACCGCCTACCCCTTTGCGGATGTTCCCAGGTACTACACCTCCAGCAAAAAGTCCTTCTGTGCCATCGTGGAGGTGAACGGAGAGCGGAAAGCCAAGTATAAGAGGCTGCTGAACATGAGAATCTCAGCAGAGGCCATTGAGCGGCTGGAGGATGAGGGCTTTCGGGGGCCGGTGCGCAAACGGCACCGGCGGCAACCGGACGAAGAATACGACTCCCGTGAGTATCAGCAATCCCTCTCCTACCTCGCATATGCGAAAGATATCTGTGAGAACTACAACTTCGACCGGAACAAATACCGCCTCTGCGTGAAGGAAAAACGGTTCGCCGCCATCACCAGGAGCGACTTCGCCAAGCTGAAAGAGGATCTGCAATTTCTGGACAACGCCATGAAAACAGTGCTGTCAGAATACCGGGACTACTTCCGGGAGCGGTTCGTGGAGGGCCTGTCCATCCGCAAGTACGCCGAGGCCCACCAGTTGAACCGGGGCAGCGTGGACTACCTGCAAAAGAAATTTTTCTCTGCCCTGGCACGACTCCTAAAGGAGCGGGACGAGGCGGAGGGAAAATGCCGCCTGCGGAAACCTGCGCAAAACTGAATCTCAACCCAACACTGAGCGGAGCGTCTGTTTACAAAGCAGGCGCTCCGCTTTTCTGTCAGAAGTATGTCAAAAGGATACATTTTCTGCAATACATAGTGAGGGGGGTAAAAGAGGCATAGGTGTGTCAATTCTATGTCAAACAGTAAATGTCCTCGGATAAAGTAGTAGGAGGTGAAAATATGGAATCACGCCGTGTATCCAATTTTGCCGTAATCACACTGGATAATTGGATAGGCTCCAGCTTGTGAAACCAGCCCTCTCGCTCCATAATCCCACCTCGCAGCAGTGTGCGCTCAAGCTGAAGATTGGACGATGGCAGATAGAGATAGGTTTTATTTTGGGGGGACTGAGTGGGTGAGACGGGCAGAACCAGTTCATAGGCATCATACAAATACGGAGGAAATGGGCCGCCTTTATAGAGCTGCTCCATCTGCATTCCGTTGTCATAGAGCACCCCATAAGGAGTAATCTCAGCCCCTCCGCCATCAATGAGGAGCAGGGCAGTCTCATAACCATCCAGGTTCTCCAGTTCTTCCGTACTGGCACAGCCCCCATGTAGGTTCATGAAATGCTGCCGGCCGGCTTCTTCCAGCTTTGTAAAGTCATAGATGACGGTGGCCTGATCACTGCAGAAGGTGAGATTGATGAAATCCTCAATAGAGGCAACTCCTCTCGCAAAAGCAGCAGCTTGGAATTGAAGATCCTGATCTGCTTCGAAGCTCTCTAATCTTTTGGCCAGATAGTCCAGCTCATCGATGTTGACTTCGCTGCCCTCTAACTTCTGTAAGATTGAATATGGGCTGGACAGTTCCATGATTTTGCAATCTCGGCCCATTACATCACCGATTTCCAAATTGGCCAGCATTTCCATGGTTCGGTCATACTCGCTGGTTTTGATGGGGAGGGGGATGGTGACCTCGCCGTATTCTGGGTGCCTGGTATTACTGAGCGTCGCTTTAATCAGCATTGCATTCTTCCTTCCTGTTGATTTTTTCCATCCTTGTCCGCAGGCACTCCTGATCGCTGGCCCAGCAGAGGAAGCCATGAGCGGGGTAAGGACAGCCTTCACAGCGGGAGAACAGGCGGCAGACAGGCTTGGATGCGGATTCCGGATGGTATGTGGATGCATGAGATTTGAAAAAAAGGCGGCGGTTCATAGGTATCACCTCCAATGGGCATAAAAAAGAGGGGCCCGCTGTTTGCAGCCTGACGGCGGCAACGGGCCCCTCGGTGGTTTATTCTACAGATTCATTTCTGGTTCCTGGGATACTTCCAGTCGTTCTTGAAGATCCGGGACGGTATATTCGATTTTTGTTCTGGCTTCCTGGAGAGCCTTCATCTGCTTTTCTTCAGGTTCGGGACCTTCCTCCAGGAAGAAATCGGTGGTCCGATACAGCTCTGTGAGCTGCTCAGAGGAGAATAGCTGAGCTCTGGAGATCAGTCCAGAACGGACAGCAAAGTCTTCCTTGGCCGCATGGTAGTTTCCCTCATAGTAATGGCCGTGGCTAACACCGCGCCGGTCGAAATCCCAAACCCATGTAACAAATTGGTACCCCCGGTCATTTTCTCGTTCTCGGCCAGCAAGCACAGCACATCCGAAGTCTGCCAGTAGGCGGAACTCCTCTTTCAGATCACTGGCATGAAGAAGAGGGGCACCTTGAACTGCCTCTACATATTCATAGACCTCGTCAGCTGTTTCCCCCACTCGGTGATACAGGTCATTGACCTCCTCATTCTGGCTTCCTGCAGGTAAAATGAAAATTTCACTGCTGGGGGCTACGAAGAGAACCGGCTGGCCATGGAGCAAAACATTCAGATTCTGAGTTCCTGCACAGGATGATTCGATTCCTTTTTCCCGCAAGCGGCGGGAAAGCTCTGCATAAAATTTTTCCCTCACAAAGAATACCTCCAATCAAAAATAGCCGAGATCTCCTTTTGAGATCCCGGCATAAATAAGAATTTATATGAATTGTCCACAAAAGAGATGCGAACCCTCATGTGCATTCTGCTTGAATACGAATGAGTCGTTTCTGGCTGTTCCGCTTATTTTTTGGTTTTTCTATAATGCAAGAACGGGCCATCAGAGAAGTGCGAAAAGGGAATGCAGACAGGGCCTGCGAATTGTTCGGTAGCATTTTTTTGAAAAGGCAGGGAAACGGTTGAGCTGCGGGCCCACCATTTTTGAAAAAAGTTGCAAAAAAGCCGTGAAACTTATGGTTTCACGGCTTTTTCTGTGATAACCCAACACTATAGATGCCATTCTTTTCAATCTACATATTTCTTTCTGTTATGACATGTTGAAGAATTGGACCCTTGAGTGGCGGCAAGATAAGCAGTGCACTATATGCAGTGTTGCATGTTGCTAACATGGGGTAT
>DVFT01000032.1 GCA_018713105.1 Candidatus Limivivens merdigallinarum
CCGCCGGACAGGCAGCTTGGCATGGCGTCCCTCTTTTTCAGGATTCCCAAGGTATCCATAAGCTCCTCGATGAATTCCCGGTCCGGAACCCTCCCGTCCAGGCGGATGGGAAGGAGAATATTTTCATAGACGTTCAGCCGGGGAAGGAGATTATAATTCTGGAAGACAAAGCCGATCTTCCTCCTCCGAAAGATGGTGAGCTCCTCCTCCTTCATCCCGGAAAGCTGCTGCCCTGCCACCCATACCTCCCCGGAAGTAGGGACGTCCAGCCCTCCCAGCATATGGAGCAGTGTGGATTTGCCGCTTCCGGAGGTGCCTACAACGGAGACAAACTCCCCTTTCTCCACGGTAAGGTCCACACCGTCCAGGGCACGGACCATCGTATCGCCGGAACCGTAATATTTTTTCAGGTCAACGGTCTTTAAAATTTCCATACATCGATTCCTCCCTTCTTTCCTACAGCATATCAGAGGAATCTTTCCAGCTTCTTTCGGAAAAATGACAGTTTTGATAGAATCTACTGCCTCCTCAGGAACACGGAAAAGGTACTGCCTTCCCCAGGGGCGGAAAAGACCTCGATATAGCCCTCCTCCCGGATCAGGATCTCCCGGACCAGATACAGCCCGATCCCCAAGCCTTCCTTGTCCTTCACCGCTGCCGAACGGTAGAATCTCTGAAAGATGGCTCCCTGCTCCTCCTCCGAAATCCCGATCCCTTCGTCTGCGATGTCGATCCGGACGAACATCTCATAGGCGGTCACCTTGATCCGGATTGCGGTTCCCTCCCCGGAATATTTCACCGCATTGTCCAGAAGGTTCTCCAAAGCCTCCTTGGTCCAGGCGAAATCGCAGGAACAGGTAAGCCCAGACGGGACGTATTCCGCTCTCATCTGCTTCTCCTGAAACCTCTTTTGGTAGGAATCCAGCGCCGTCAGGATAAGACCGTCCACACTCACTTCCTCCTTGTGGATGGCGATCATCCCCAGCTCCTGATAGGACGCCTTCGCCAGGGTTTTCACGAGAAAATTCAGATGTTCCGCCTGGGATGCGATCTTTCCCGCGATCTTTCGGCTCTTTTCATCCAAGCCTTTCTGTTCCAGAAGCAGTTCCGAGTAGAGGACGATGTTTGCCAGAGGCGTCTTCGTCTGGTGGGAAATGTCGGAGAGGTAGGTTTTCAGGATATCCCTCTCCTTTTGGCTCTGGTCGGTCTGTTCCTGACGGATGGATAGAAACTGATTTAACCGTTCCGTGATGGCAGAATCCAGGGATTCCGTATAGGGCACCTGGGAGCTTTTTCCTGCGATGGCATCATCGATCCGGTTCAGGATTCCATTCAAAAAGGTTCGGATCCTGAACCGGTAGAGTACCACAATCAGAACAGTCGCCAGGATCGCGATGGCTGTCAAGATCCAGGGAACCATCTCCTACTCCTCCCTTCCCCAGACATAGCCAAGCCCATAGACCGTCCTCAGATATTCGGGCTTTGCCGGGTTTTCCTCCAGCTTCTCCCGAAGGCGCTTGACCGTCACGGACAGGGCATTATCCTCCACGGAATCCGCATCATCCCAGACCCTTTCCAGAATCTGTTCCCGGGTCAAGGTTCTCCCCCGGTTTGCGATGAGGTAATAGAGCAGCTTCTGTTCCGTCTTGCTAAGCTCCACGCTCCTTCCATCCCGAAAGAATTTCATTTCTGTAAAGCCAAAGGAAAACGGTCCCTCCTCGTAAGTCTCCTGCTCCTGCTTCGTCTCTGTCCTCCGAAGCAGGGCATGGATCCTGGCGCGGAACACCATGAGGCTGAAGGGTTTTACAATATAGTCGTCCGCCCCGGCTTCCAGCCCATTGACAATGTCAAGCTCCAGGTCTCTGGCAGTCAAAAGAATGATGGGAATGCGGCTTTTCTGCCTTATCTCCCGGCAAAAAAGGAACCCGCTTCCATCCGGCAGATTCACATCCAGCACGCAGAGATCAACAATTTCCTTTTTCAGGCGCTCCCTGGCTTCCCCAATGGAAAAGCAGCCAATCACGGAGAATCCGTCGTGTTCCAGAGCCATGGTGATCCCTTCATTCATCGTCTCGTCATCTTCCAGCAGCAGAATCTTCTTCATCACTGTCCTCCTTTCCATGGTTGCCCCAGCTCTGCCGCATCCGGTAAAACTCCGGCAGATAAAGAAGCAAAGTCAGCGCCATCACCGCCATCTCCAGGTAAATCAACACAGAGGCTGCCACCTCTGGAATTTGAGGGAACAGCACCAGAATGCCTAAGACTATGAACAGGCTCGCCGTACAGACCTTCCCGAACCATTTTGCCCCGTTAAGCTTCCTGCCGTGGCGCAGATTGACCATCCCCATCACCGCCATGAACCCTTCCTTTACCGCCATGAGGACTACCAGATACCGCATAGGCACAAAACGCACGGCAAGACAGAGGGCGATGGCTGCATGGGTAAGCTTGTCCGCCACCGGATCCAGGAATTTGCCGAACTCCGTGATCATGTTGAAACGCCTTGCCACCTTCCCATCCAGGAAGTCCGTCAAGGTAGAGAGCAGCACGACGCCTGCCGCCAGATAATAATCCGCCATGGAGTCCGCCCCCAGATAGAGGATGCAGAACACCGGGATCAGCAGAATCCGGAAATATCCCATGAGATTGGGGATGGACAGCAGTTCCTTTCGGTTAAATGTTTTCATACTTTTCCATAAATCCTTCCCTTTTGTATTTGCTACTATCATATAGTGTCCATTCACAGATGTCAATGAGAAGTGGGTTCTGTCTGTGCAGGCAAGCTTGCCCATCTATGCGGCTACCCTCCGAGCGTATCGCGCAAAAAATGCCGGAATCCCTTACCCAAGGGGATCCCGGCATCAAAAAGAAATGGATGTTGGCTGGTTTTTATTTCACGGCTCCGTTTACTACCCCGTTGATGATCTGTTTCTGACAGATCAGATAGAATAGAAGGATCGGGATCAGAGCCAGCAGATAAGAGGCAAATGCCAGATTGTAATTGGTTCCAAACTGCGTCTGGAAATTCAGCTGTGCCAGAGGCAGTGTATTGACGCCTGTTCCGGACATGATGACCAGTGGGGTCATGACGTCGTTCCAGGTTCCAAGGGCAGTCAGGACTGCCACGGTGGCATGCATGGGACGCATGATGGGGAACAGGATGCTCCAGTAGGTCTTCCAGGTGCTGGCGCCGTCCACTCTGGCTGCTTCTTCCAGCGCGATAGGGATATTCTTCAGATATCCGGTATACAGAAGCAGGTTCATGGGCATATAGAATACCACGTAGAGAAGGATCACACCTGCCACATTGGCAATTCCCATGCTTGCCGTCTGTTTTACCAGAGGCATCATCAGGATAGCGAAAGGAACAAACATACCGCTCACAATGTAGAGGTAAATGAAGTTGTACATTTTTCCATGCTCCTTGCCCCTTCCAATGGCAAAACCTGCTATGGAATGAAGAAGAATGGAGATTCCCACTGCCAGAAGTGTAATCAAAAGGCTGTTGCCAAGGGAATGCCAGAAGTCGGTCACCTCCATCGCCTCCCGGAAGTTGTCAAAGCTCCACACGGATGGGAAAGACAACGCACCCATGATATCGTTGGTCATCTCCGAGGGCTGCTTGAAGGCGATGATCACCGCCATATATAATGGAAAGAAAATCGTTACACATCCGATGATCAGCAAAATGGTAATGGGCCAGTTTACGTTTGCTTTCACTTTGACCTGTTCGCTCTTTGTACTCATAGCTGCTCCTCCCTCTTATTCATAAATCTCATCTGCAGAACAGACACTGTCACAATCACGATAAAGAATACAAATGCATTGGCACTCTGGAAACCGAACTGCCCGCCTGCCATACCATTGTTGTAGATCAGGTAGGAAATGGATTCCGTACTCTGGGAAGGACCGCCCTTCGTCAATGCCATGATCTGGTCAAATACCATCAGGAAGTTCTTCATGCACAGCACCATGTTGATGGTAAAAAACGGCATAATCAGCGGGAAGGTCAAACTTTTGAATTTCTTCCAACCGGTCGCCCCGTCAATGGAACCCGCCTCATAGACATCCTCCGGCACCGTCTGGAGACCAGAAATGTAGATGATCGTGTTCATGGCAACCGACTGCCATACTCCGACGATGACGATTCCGATCCATGCCGTACTCTCCCTGGAAAGGATGCTGGAACTCAAGGCTTCGATCCCCAGTGTTTGCCCAACCACCGGGAGAATGTAGGTGAAGAAAAAGCTAAAGATGTAGGATACCACCAGCGCTCCCAAGACATTGGGGATAAAGTAGATTCCACGGAGCACGCTCTTTCCCTTGATCTTGCTGTTCAGCCCCAATGCCAGGATCAGGCTGATCACGTTGACCAGGATGGTGCAGACTACTGCATATTTGATGGTAAACAGATAGGAGCCGCCCACACGGCTGTCGGTGAACAGATCCATGTAGTTTCGAAGCCCTACCCAGTCATAGCTTCCATAGCCCTTGAAATTTGTAAAGCTGTAGATAAATCCCTGGATCAGCGGCAATGTATTGAAACAGAAGAACAGCACCACCACCGGGATAGTAATCAGCATAAACGTCATTTTTCTATCATTTTTCATCGTTTTCTACCCCTTTCCTTCTCATTCCGTTTCTGACTGGTTCCCATAATACTCCTCAACCTTCCGGATCACGTCGCGATTATAGCGTGTCCAGTCGGTATCGAAACGGGTGAGGAACGTTTCCTTGGCATTTTCGCTGGTATCCAGAAGATAAGTCTGGATCATGGCGTCCACTGCCATCTCCGCGGGATAATAGTGATCCTGGTAGTCCGCTGTCTTGCCTTCCTCAATGTAGGTCTTCATGCCGTCCAGCATCGGCGCCAGCGTGAAATCGCCTTCCTTACAGGGCACTGCGTTCTGGTCGTCCAGGTATGCCTGCACGTTTTCGTCCTCCAGGAGGAAATCCAGCACCTCATAGGCAGCCTCTTTGTTCTCGCAGGTCTTCATCACAGAAAACTGAAGGTCGTTTCCGGAGTTCAGAATGTTTTCCTCGGCATTATTGCTGGCGGGGAAGACAAAGGAATCAATGTTGATCTCCGGGTTTACCGACTGGATCTGCGGCACCGCATAGCTTCCGATGACATACATGGCGGATTCTCCCCTTGCGAAGGCGGTACATGCGTCGTTGTAGCTGTAGGCAGCCGGGTCTGGCTGGGAGTAATCCAGCAGTGCTTTGATACGGTCCGCCACCTGGTCATACGCCTCCGTGAAGGTTGCCTCCCCGCGGTTTACCTGGGCGCAGATGTCCGAATCCGCCAAATCCACCGCGATGGCATTCCAGGGAGCCAGGCAGGTCCAGGCGTCACGGAAGCCGAAGTACAACGGCTGGATTCCCGCTGCCTGAATCTCATCGCAGAGGGCAATGAACTCATCCCAGGTGGTGGGAATCGTCCAGCCATGCTCCTCAAACAAATCCCGGTTGTAGAGAACGCCCGCCGCATTTGCCATATAAGGCAGCGCATAATTGCCCTCCACCGGTACGAACTCCAGCGCTTTGGCTGTGTCCAGATAGGACTGTTTGATTGTCGACAATCCCTCATAGTCCGAGATGTCCATAAACAGCTCGGCGTCCAGGAAATTAGAATAGTTGACGTCCCCTCCGATTCCCACAATATCCGGGTAATCCTCCCGGATCAACTGAGTCTTCAGGATCGTCATGGCGTCGTTTGGGGAGTCGATGGTCAGCTCAATGTCATCGTGGGTTTCGTTGAACTTCTCCTCCAGCGCGTCAAAAAAGTCCGTGGCTTCGGGTTTGTACTGCAGCATCCGAATCTGTGTCTTCCCATCTGCCTCACTGCCGCAGCCCGAAAGCATCATCCCCGCCATCGCTGCGCCAAGCAGCAGCGTCCCAGCGGCGATCTTGTTGTGTTTCCTCATAATTGGAAACCCTCCTTCCTTTATTCTCAATGAATTTTCATTGCTCTGTGAGATGGAACTGTACGGAATCATATTCATGCAGCTCTCTTGGAACCGGGATTCCGGCTTTCAGAAGCGCCTGACCGCTTACAATCAGGTCAAGCCCTTCCACCCGGTATTTGGCGTCACGCTTCAGCCCCTTCAGCCTGAGATACCTCTGGGCATCATTGGGCTCCTTGTCTGTGATGACGATGCTTACAAGCGCTTCTTTTTTCTCTTTATCGGCAAACTCCCATGCCATAAAGCCTTCCCCCTCCTCATAGGGATTGGTGAGGCGGTAGTAATCTCCATAGAAAATCAGATCATAGTAACAGTCAAATTTGCGGGTCAATTCCCCACATTCTTTCTTTTCCTCTTCCGTCAGCTTGGTGGGATCCAGCTCGTAGCCGAACGTCCCGCTCATGGCAGTGATTCCCCGGGTCTTCAGAGGAACCACCCTGCCGGTCTGATGATTGGGGCATACCGACACATGGGCGCCCATGGCAGAGATGGGATAGCCAAAGGAAGTACCATACTGGATCTTCAGCCGGTTGATGGCATCCGTATTGTCGCTGCACCAGATCTGGGGATGGTATGCCAGCATTCCTGCGTCGAACCGTCCGCCCCCGCCGCTGCATCCCTCAAACAATACCTGAGGCCATTTTCCAGTCAATTCTTCCAAAATCCGATAAAGGCCGCAAACGTACCGATGAAAGACCGTCCCCTGCTCTTCCTTGCCCCGTGCCCTGGAGTAGACGTCCGTCAGGCTGCGGTTCATATCCCACTTGATATAAGTAATGTTTGCATCCGCAAGGAGCCGGTCCATAACATCCAGGATAAAATCCTGAACCTCTTTTCTGGACAGATCCAGGACCATCTGGAACCGCCCTCTGGCGCCCTTTCTGCCAGGAACGCTTAAGCACCAGTCCGGATGCGCCCGGTAAAGCTCGCTGTCCTCGGAAACCATTTCCGGCTCCACCCAAAGCCCGAACTCCATTCCCAGGGCATTGATTTCCTCCGCCAACCCTGAGAGCCCTTTCGGAAGCTTTTTGGTATTCACCTCCCAGTCTCCCAAAGCTTTATCGTCATTGTCCCGCCGTCCAAACCAGCCGTCGTCCAGGACAAAGAGATTGACTCCCATGGGAAGGGCTTCCTTTGCCATCTTCACCAGAGAATCATGGTCAAGATCAAAGTAAGCCGCTTCCCAGCTGTTGATGAGCACCGGTCTCCTTTTTTTCAGGAACGGGCTGCTGGAAAGATTCCTTCTATATAAATCGTGATAGAGATGGGAAAGCCCCGTAAGCCCCTCTGAGGAAAAAGCAAGCGCCACTGCCGGCGTCGCAAAGCTCTCCCCGGATCTAAGCTGCCAGGAAAACTGATAGGGATGGATCCCCATGGTCACTCTGGTCTGGTCGTACTGGTCTTTCTCCGCCGTAAACTGGAAATTCCCGCTGTAGATCAGAGAAAATCCATAGCAATCTCCCCGATCCTCATCGGCTCCCCGCTGGCAGAGGATGAAAAAAGGATTGCTCTGATGGCTTGAGGTACCGCGCACACTGCCAAACTGCCTCGCTCCAAAGCCCAACGGTTCCCGATGCATTTCCCGTTCCATGGCATGTCTTCCGTCAAAATGGATCAGATCGTAGCCGGACTCCAGAAAGTCCAGGCTCACAGAGGAGAGCTTCGTGACTGTGATCGTCTCATGGGAATCGTTTTGAAGCCTTGCCGCCCTCATGATCACATCCTTTTCCTCAAAGACGGTGTAGCAGAGGATCAGCTTCACCCCGCTTGCCACATCCTTCAGAGTGATCTCCAGACTTTGCACGTCCTCATCCTTCTCCGGTTTCAGCCCAGGCATCCCTTCCGGCTTATAAGCCCCGGAATAAATCTTGTGTCCCTCGTAGATTCCCTCAAAGGCAAAGGAGCCATCCCCATTGGTAAGCTCCAATCCAGTCGTCCGGTAGTCTGCTGCCCCAAGGCTTGGAAATTCCTGGGGGAGCGCATCCAGAGAAAAGGTCCGGTCACCTTCTGCTGAATTTGGGTTCCCGGAAAATCCCCTGTCGTATCTGGTGATCAGATAGCTGAAATCCTCCCCATCTGCCCGTTCTCCGTAATAAGTGTGCAGAAGGTATCCTTTTTCTTCCACCACCATCTGATAGAGCGTCTGTTTGGTCGTCAAATAAAATATCCTTTTTCCTTCTTCATAGAAAATTCCCATCTTCACCCTCCTTCACAGGTTTTTTTACTACTTTTAAGGATTTTGCTGAGTTTTTTCAACGATATGCGGCTGGTTTCTTCGTCATATCGGATATTTTTTTTCGTTTTTTCCTGATTTCTATGGCAATTATATAGAAAATCCTTTATAATGTAAATATCATGAAAACCAAATAAATATATCACAATTCTATATCTATGCACTATTTGTCATCTTAGGCGGAATAATGATATATACGGAGGAGATTCTTTATGGGTGATACGATTTTTCGTCTTTTTCCAAATGAACGGTACATGGACCTGACGCTGGTTCAATACGGCAGAGAGCAGTGCAGCCCCAACCATACCTTCGGTCCTGCCATCCGAAACCACTACCTGTTCCATCTGATCCTGTCCGGCAAGGGAGTCCTCCTGTCCAACGACTCCCACGGCCATACCAACACTTACCATCTGTCCGCCGGCATGGGTTTTCTCATCTATCCCGCCCAGGTGAACACCTATATTGCAGATGAAACCCACCCCTGGGAATACGCCTGGCTGGAATTCGACGGGTTGAAAGCTCCTGATATCGTCTCCTCCAGCGGGCTGTCCATGGATATGCCCATCTACCGTTCCCGGGACAAGGAGCTTAGTGAGCAGATGAAGGAGGAACTGCTCTCCATCGCCAACTCAGAGCCTCACAGCTCCCTCTTTATGATCGGTCATCTCTATCTGTTCCTGGATCTTCTGGTCTCCTCCTCCTTCAACCACACCGACCTTTCTGCCGGAAAGCTAAAAGACCTCTATATCCGGGAAGCGGTAACCTTTATCGAGCAGAATTACTACTGCTCCACCATCACCGTGGAAGACATTGCCCGTTTCTGCAACCTGAACCAGAATTATCTGGGCAAAATCTTCAAGGACAGCATGAACCAAACCCTGCAGCATTTTCTCATCTATTTCCGTATGAACAAAGCAGCAGAATTTTTGAAACATTCTAATATGCCGGTCGGTGAAATCTCCAAGCTGGTTGGATACCAGAACCAGCTGAACTTTTCCCGGGCTTTCAAAAAAATCTTCGGCCTATCGCCGGCTGCCTGGAGAAAAGAAAATCAGCTTTTGCCAAAACGATAGTTTCTTTTCTATTTTGGGAATTTTTCTCTTGACCTATACGCGGCGTACACCTTTATACTGAAAAGAAAACAAGAAAGGAGCAGCGACATGCTTTTAAAAGAACTAATCCAACAGGTGGACCTCAGCAGACGCGCCGTGAAATATTATGAAGAGCAGGGACTTCTGAAGGTAGAAAAGGACGAGAACGGATACCGAAATTATTCGGAAGAGAATCTTTTGACTCTCAAGGAAATCTCCGCCTACCGGAAATTGGGCATTGGAATCGCCGACATCCGAACGCTTTTAAAGCATGAAGATCGGGATCTTTTGGAAAAGATCTATGAAGAGAAGGCTGCAAGCCTTCTGGAACGAAAAAAAGAGCTGGACGCTCTGCAAAAATTTCTGGACAATCGGAATGTGGAGGAGCTTTATTCCACAGTGGATTACGCGACGGTGGGCGACGCCCTGCTGGACATGGCGCCCGGCTGCCTGGGATATGTTCTCCTCCAGCATTTCCTTCCCTATTTGGATATTCCCATCACCACCAAGGAACAGAAAGAGGCTTATGACCGTCTCCTTCATTTTCTGAACCATACCAGGATCCGTATTCCTCTTTTCTATCGGCTGCTTTGGTTTTTCCTGAAAAGGGAAAACCCTGCCCTTCCCTCAAAACTGGGGGAGGAGGCTCTCGCCAACCCGATGGAAAAGTATCTCAATCCCACGGAGGAAGAGTATGAGGCGTTCAAAGAACAAATAAAGCAGGCGGTTTCCCAAAGAAACCGCTTTCCGGCAAGGTGGAACCCTCTCCTGCATTCCCAGAGAACCCTGATGAAAAGGCTGAAGGCTGCGGGCTATTATGATCTCTTTCTACCCGCAATGGTTGAACTGTCGCCTAAATACCGGGAATACCGCGATGCCTTGGAGAGACTGAATCAGCGTGTCACTGCAGACCTCGGGCTTTATTATGATTCCGGGTACCGGATCCTTTCCAAAGCCCCGCTTCCTTCCTCTAATTCATCGACCGATCAATAGCCCATCTAGGGTACTGGATTAATCAAACACAACCTTCCAATTCGGATCCTGATACGCCTGAAAACACATCTCGATCTGTTCGCGGCTGCATTTTTCCTCCGCCAGCCTTGGGAGCTCCTCCAGGGAGAAATATCTGCTTGCAATCGTTTCGATATTTTCCTCAAAGGCGCCTCCGTTGACCCTGCAGAGGACGAAGACCTTGCAGACTCCATAGGCATACCGGGGGCGGTTGTGAAGGTTCCGGTCCTGGATGGCAATGATGCGCTCCGGCGTCACATTAAGCCCCGCCTCCTCCCGGACCTCTTTTCTGGTATTGGAACCGATGGATTCCAGCACATCTACCCATCCGCCAGGCAGGGACCAGGTTTTGTTGTTCTCCTCCACCAGAAGGATTTTCCCGTTTTCAAAGATGGCGGCACGGGTATCCAGCTTCGGCGTCTGGTAGCCGGTCTCATTGCAGAACAGCTCCTGTACCTTCAAAACCGGGATTCCCGTCTGAACACTCAGCATTTCCGCCGCAATCTGGCGAAGCCGCTCATACCGTTCCCTGTCATAGACATTGTCCGTATAGGCAAGCCCTGCCTGACCGATACTCTGAATCTCCATCGCCCAGGTAAGCCACGGTTCATTCAGCAGTATTTCCGGTTTCATGCTTCCCCTTCCCCCTCGATCTCAATCTGGCACATTTTCATCGCCTCCAGGGCATTGGCGTGGCTTTGGGGCGTCACGCCGGCGCAGCAGGAAGCGTCCACGAGGATCGGAATCTCCGGAAAATACGCCTTAAGGATCATGGCGTTTGAGATCACGCAGATATCCGTGCAAAGCCCCACCAGGGTAATGCTCTCTATGGGTTCCTCGTTCTGAATGCCCTGAAGGATGTCCGGAAGCAGAACGCTTCCAAAGGAGGACTTATCAATGGGTTCTTCCGTAAGCCTTCCGGCAATCTCCGGGTGAAGCTGCCAGCCCTCGCTGCCCTTGATGCAGTGCGGGACGGGCAGCTTCCTCCCCTCTGCCGTGGAAAGGTAATCCTCCCCATGGGTGTCCCTGGTCGCCAGTATCTTTCCTTCAAATGTATCCATCTTTTTGAGAACCTTTGGCAGAATCGCCACTGCCTCCCTGGTTCCTAAACTTCCGTCAATAAAATCCTTCTGCATATCGATTACCAGCAAAATCTTCATGTCTCTCCTCCTCTAAGATATCAATGCGGGGTTATTCGTAAATTCTCTTGATGGCGTCCGGAAATCTGAGACAGATCTTCACCACCACGGGAATGATTTTATTCAGGGCTTCCTCCCTGTCCGTTCCCTTTGCCGTCACCCGGATCAGGCAGCCATCCTCCTTTGCATAGGTCGCCACCGTGGGCTCCCTGGATTCCAGAAGGTCGTCCAGCCGTTCCGCCACCGGGGCTTCCCCGACGATCTCTGCCGGTGCCTCCCCCGGCTTTTTCATCTTGATATTGACCGATAGGATGACCCCACCCGCCTTCGGGATCAGGTATTCCCGCTTGGCGGTCTCAAACATCGGCTTCATCTCCCGGGGCGGTCCGGGAAGCAAAATTGCCGTCTTGCCGTCTTTTTCCAAAATGCATCCAGGCGCCGTCCCCGCTTCATTGTAGAGGATGAAGGAATCTTCCGGGACATCCGCCTGCTTTTTCATCCCTTCTGTGATCTGGAAGACGCCAAACTCATGCGCCTTCTGCACCATGTTGTCGTAAGCCCTCCGGTCCCGCACCAGTTTTTTCCCGAAAAAGTCTGCGATCCGCTCCTTGGTCATATCATCCTTGGTGGGACCTAAGCCCCCGGAAAGCACCACCATATCTGCCCGACCAAGAGCCGTCCTGACGCAGGAGAGGATCCTCTCTGCATTATCCCCCACCACCGTCTGGAAGTGAACCTCAATCCCTATGGACGCCAGCTCCTTCGACAGATACTGGGCATTTGTATTTACAATGTCACCGAGCAGAAGCTCCGTGCCTACGCATAAAATTTCCGCTGTCATGTCCGCTTTTTCTGTTCCCTCCGTTTCTTTTTGGGAACCCGTTCCTTTCCGCTTCCTCGGAAGCTGTACTAGTGTACTCATTATACCCCATCTCGGCGCTTCTGACCAGCTCCGATTTTCATTGTAATTTCTTTTGGTTTCATATATAATAGAGAAAATGCAGATAAGCAGACAAAAAGCAATGGAATACAATGATCCGGAAGTAACGGTTCCCCATGGCGGAACCGCTGCATCCGGGAGACGAGGAGAGTTCACAGATGGATGTAAAGAACAGAACCCTGAGCAATTTCGCCGAGCTGGTGAAAACCGGGGAATGTAAGAAGTTTAAAGGAAGACTGAAAGTGGGCGTAGATCTTGGCACAGCCAATACGGTGTTGGCTGTGGTGGACAGCAACAACCGTCCGGTTGCCGGGATCTCCGCTCCTTCCCACGCCATCCGTGACGGAGTCATCGTTAATTACTACGACTCCGTCCAACTGGTCACGAAACTTAAGAATGAATTGGAAGAAAGGCTGGGCACCGAGCTTCTCTATGGAGCTGCCGCCATTCCCCCCGGGGTCTCACCGGGCAGCGTCAAAAGCATCGGCTATGTGCTGGAGGGCGCCGGCTTTGAAGTCACCAATATCGTGGACGAGCCCACCGCCGCTGCCGCCGTGCTGAAGATCCAGGACGGCGCTGTGGTGGATGTGGGCGGCGGTACCACGGGGATCAGCATTCTAAAAGACGGTAAGGTGATCTACACCGACGACGAGGCAACCGGCGGAAACCATATGACCATGACGGTGGCAGGTCACTACCACATCCCCTACGAAGAGGCAGAGGTGCTGAAGATCAACCCTGAGAAAGAGGACGAAATCTTCCCGGTCATCAAGGCAGTGGTGGACAAGATGGCAATCATCACCCAGCGTTTTCTCACCGGTTATGAGGTTCCCGCTGTCTATGTGGTGGGCGGCTCCTCCATGTTCCGGGAATTTCCTGCTGTCTTTGAGAAACGGCTTCAGCTTCCTATTTATCGCCCCGTCCATCCCCTTCTGGTAACCCCTCTTGGCATCGCTTTCCTCTGCCGGCTTCCCAAAGCGGAGCCTGAGGCAAAGACGGACGCTGCCACAAAAAAATAACGAACGCAAAACCGCAGAGCATACGGCGTATCAAGCCCCTTGCCCTGCGGTTTTTCCTTGCCCTTTTTCAGCGGAACACCTGGAGAATCTCCAACAGCTGTTCCTCGTAATCACCGGTGAATTCCTCCATCCTGCCGCCGCTTCGGAGATTGCTCTCCGCTCCGGCTGCTCCGTCCTCAAACTCCCAGATATGATAGGATACCCCCCGGTATTCGAAATCGATGCTTCCAAGACCGTCCTCTTCGGTATAGGTGTATTGGATCTTGCGTTCTTTCAGTAAATTCTGGATGTTCTTCAGCCTCATCGTCTGCCTCCTGTCTGAATTTCCAATCTGCAACCACATTATAGGAAATTCCAGGTGGAAAATCAATAGGGTTTTCCAAAAACCTGCCTTCCTGACAGATAGGTGGAAAGCACGCTGATCTCTCCCAGTTTTTCAGGCGAAACCTCAAAGGGATCCTTGGAAAGAAGGACGAAGTCTGCCAGCATTCCTTCCTGGATCCGTCCCTTTTCCTTTTCTTCGAAGGACGCATAGGCTCCCTCCTCCGTGTAGGAGCGAAGCGCTTCTTCCACGGTCATACCCTCCTTTGGCAGATAGGGTCCATATTCCCCGTTCAGGCTGCACCGGGTGACCGCGCACTGGATGCAGGGAAGGACAGCCGGGCTTTCCACCGGACAGTCCGTGCCGCTGGATACGTGAACGCCTAAGTCTTTCAAGGTGTGGAAGGCATAGCTGCTCTCTGACAGCTCCTCCCCTACCCGTTCCTTCACGATCCGAATGTCGGAGTCCAGAAAGATGGGCTGGGCATAGACGGTCAGCCCAAGCCTGCTGATCTTCCGAAGCTGTTCCGGGCGGGTGATCTGGCAGTGGATGAGACCGTGACGGTGATCCCTCCCCGGAAACTCCTTCCAAGCCTTTTCATAAGCCGAGAGAACCCAATCTAAGATCCCGTCCCCGATGGTATGTACCGCCGCCTGCATTCCGTGGGCGTTGGCATATCCGATCCTTTCGTTCAACTCTTTGGGGCTTACCAGGGCGATTCCCCGCATCCCCGGCGCATCGGCATAGGCTCTGCTCAAATATGCGGTGCGGGAACCCAAGGAGCCGTCTGCTACGATCTTCAGGGGACCGATTTTCAGGAGCTCATCCCCGACACCCGTATTCCTCCCCTCGCCCAGGAATTTCTGGAGTTCCTCAAGGTCTTTCAGCTGTGCCTGCTCATAGATGCGAACGGTCAGGCGCTTCTCCTCCTTAAGCTCCTGGTAGGCGGTGAGCACTTCCTCATAAGGAATCTCAAAGGCAGTGAAATCATCGGTCTGGCAGGAGGTGATCCCGCAGGCATTCAGCTTTTTCATGGCGGCAAGGAGCATTTCTTTTAACTCTGCTTTGGTGGGCTTCGGCATGTTCTCATAGACCAGGTTCATGGCGTCCTCCCGGAAAATTCCGTTTGGCGTCCCCTCCTCATCCGTATCCACGCTGCCCTTTGCAAAGCCCGGCGCCTTCCTGGAACACCCCATCAGCTCAAGGGCTTTGGAATTCACCACACAGCAGTGCCCGCATGCCCGGGTGATGCAGATGGGCGTCTCTGTGGATACCTCATCCAGATCGAAGCGGGTTGGGAACCGTTTTTCATCGGAAAAGCTGTCCTGGTTCCATCCTCTCCCTTTCAGCCATCCTTCTGTTTTTCCGTTTTCCTTCCGCTCCCTCAGCGCAGCTGACAGCGTATCCTTGATCTCTTTTAAGGATGAGGTATGCCTCTTTAAATCCACCATGGTAAGGGTATATCCGTAGTTCAAGAGGTGCATATGGGAATCGTTGAATCCCGGGCAGACAAAGTTTCCGCCAAGGTCGATCCTCCTGCTCTCCTCCGTTTCCAGAGAAAGCGCTCCGTCCCGGCTGCCTACATACAGAAACCGTCCGTCCTCCACCACGAACGCCTCCTGAAACGGCAATTCCCCCGTATAGATTTTTCCGTTCAGAAACAATTCCCTTTTCATCTCTTTCCCCTTTCCGAAACCGCAATTTCCTTCTACTATACAAGACTTACCGCCTTCCGTCAATGTTATGCTGAGGACATCTTCTTAATCTTTATTGCTACGAAGTTTTTGACTTTTGCTGTTAGGATACTCCCCGGACATCCGATGCCTTCCCCTTTGCAGGGGCAGGCTGTCCTCCAGCCCATAGAGCACGCACAGGAAAAACACGGGCGTGAAGTTCAGAAGATACCTGGATTTCGTCTCCCAGAAAGCAAAAAACAGCAGCGCCCCGAAGATACAGAGATGGATCAGGGTTCGGGGACTGTTTTTGCTCCGGATCCCCTTCCCAATGGACAGCAGGAAAAACAGGTACATGGTGAGCACAAACACCGTCGTGTAGTTGTAAAAGATTCCATAATACTTCCCATCCGTCCTGGTGAAATCCTGAATCACGGTCCGTTTCTGATTCCAGGTCAGGTGGATCTGCTGGGTATACTTTCCGTCGCCCCAGGTCGCCGCGATCTTTTGGAATTCAAAGTTCAGAAATCCAGCCAGACCGCCGTATCCCTCGATCTTCTCCCGTGCTCTTTCCCAGTCCGCCCGGCTCTTCTCCTCCTTGGTGGGATAGGAATAGGTGTAGTCGAAATCCGTCCGGTTGTAGCCTCCCGTCCCGCTCATGGACATCATCACCCAGTGCGCCATCGGGAAGGTCAGCGCCTCCTCCCGGCTCATATCGATCCAGCTTGCATGCCGGACGTACCAATTCCATCCTCCCACACTGCCTCCAAAGCAGAGGAAGGCTGTCAGGACAAGCAGCGCAAACCGTTTGATTCCCACCTTCCGGCGCATTACCTCCAGGATTCCATAAATCAAAAGAGCCACCGCCACAATCAGGCAGCTTCCTTTCAAAAGGAAGCCAGCCGCCAGGCAGAGCCCTAAGCCCGCCGCCAGAAGGTTTCTCTTTCGGCTCTTCGACTCCTTAAGCCGGAGATACAGATAGATCGACAGTACTGGAAAGGGCAGCGTCATCGTATCCGTATAAAACCGGCTGACATTGATGTAGTAGGGGACAAACAGACAGGCGATTACCAGGAAAAAGAACGCCGCCCTGTTTCCAAGGAGCCGCCTTGCCACCCGGCTTCCAAGCCAAACCGAACACAGGATGACAGCAAGGTTCAGAAGGATTGCCATGTAGACTCCAAGGTCCGTATCCATGGAGATCCCAAACCCGCAGACAATGCGGTAAAAGCAGGTCATCAAAAACAAAATGGGGAGGTTATTGGGATAAACCACGAAATATTCGTTGTTGGTCATATTGGTGATGGTAGTGATCTCATTGTGCTCATTGAACACATCGCTGACCTTCCCGTCCTCAATAATCTCCATGGCGCTGTAATAGACCATCCCCAGATCGGTCCGAAGCTTCGGGATCAGCCACCAGCCCGTTACCGCCATGACAGCTGCCATGGCGATCAGAATTACTGCGGTAGCCGCATTCAGCCTTTGGTCTGTGATATTCTTTGTCCCAAGAATCTGGTAGATCCCCATAACAGCCACAAAAGATACCGCCGTCAGCGCCAGAAGCAAAAAAGGCTCCTGCTCCCCCGCCAGGATATAGAGAACCACTACGGCAAACAGCGCCAGAAAGACCGCGTGAAAGATTTGAGAGAGCCGATCCCCGATCATAGGAAATCCCCCACGCTTTTCTCCACGGTAAACCTGGGTCTTCCCTTGGTCTCCAGATAGATCTTTCCGATATATTCTCCCAGGATCCCTGCCCCCACAAGCTGAATCCCGAGAGCCGCCCAGATTGACACCAGGATGCTCCGGTTCTCTTTTTTCATGACAGGCATAAAAAGCAGGCTGCCTGTCAAAATCAAGAATCCCGATACCGTCAGAAACGAAAGTGGTTTGCTGCTGAAGGAAGTCACCCCGTCCACGGCAAGCGCCGCCATCTTTTTTAAGGGATATTTACTCTTGCCCGCCAGCCGTTCCTTCCTCTCATATCTGACAATGCTGGTCTGAAATCCCAGCCTTGGCATGATCCCTCGGAGAAACAGGTTGACCTCTTTGTATTTTTCCAACTCCTCCAGCGCTCTCCTGCTCACCAGGCGGTAGTCCGCATGGTTGTAGATCAGCTCTACCCCCAGCTTCTTCATCAAACGATAAAATCCCTCCGCGGAGAGACGTTTGAAGAGGTGATCCACTAAGCGGCTGCTCCGCACCCCGTAGACGATCTCGCTTCCCTTCTGGAACTCCCGGATAAACGCATCCAGCACCTCAATATCGTCCTGAAGATCCGCATCCAGCGTGATCACAGCGTCACACTTGTCCTTCATCTCCATCATCCCTGCCAGAATGGCATTCTGATGGCCGAAATTTCTGGACAGCTTCAGCCCGCAAACCATCCTTTCCTTCTGCTGTGCCCGTTCAATCAGCTGCCAAGTCCCATCCCTGGAACCATCATCCACAAACAGGATTCTGCTTTTATCACTGATCAGTCCTCCCTCGATCAAAGACTGCATTTTCTTCGTAAGCCTTTCCATACTGCCCGGAAGTACCTGTTCCTCGTCAAAACAAGGCACCACCAGACAGATCCTTGATGTATGATCCATATTATCTGCCGCCTTTCCTCAAGAATTTTATACTGATAGCTTAACACAGAATTCTGACCAGAAGATAACAAAAATATGTCAGTTTTGACACTTTCTATTGTAACTTTCTCTGATTTTTCTTTCCCCTCTCTCCATCTCAAGAGCGGTCCCAGACCACACATCCTCCGCCCCTCACCGCCCACACCAGCCCTCAGGCAATCTCCACCCCATCCCACCATGCGGCATTGAGCGAGGATGAGACAGACGTTAGTGAAAAAAACTGCGATGGAGAAGTGGGACGCACGTCCCAAGTACCCGCTGTTTGAGCATCGTTTGCATCGGCAAACGGTGCGAGTTCGGGTACGCCTTCTCCATCGCAGTTTTTTTCACTTAAGTCTGTCCACCGCAGCGAACGCCGCATGGTGGGATGGGGTGGGGATTGCCGTCCTTTCTTTAAATTTCCTCCACCCAAATATCACAACAAGCATCACTAGGCATCTTCAAATCCCCCCTGGGAGACACCGCCACCGTCCCCACTTTCGGTCCGTCCGGCAGGCAGGAACGCTTGAACTGCTGTGCAAAGAACCTCCGGTAGAAGGTATTCAGCCACTTCCGGATTACCTCTTCTTCATACACACCGCGAAACGCCTCCTTTGCCAGGCGGAGGATCTTCCGTGCCGGAAATCCGAAACGCAGCACATAGTACAGGAAGAAATCGTGCAGCTCATAAGGACCCACCAGATCCTCGGTCTTCTGGGCGATTTCGCCGTCTTTCGGCGGCAGCAGCTCCGGGCTCACCGGCGTATCCAAAACGTCCAGAAGCACGGATCTCAAGGCTTCATCCCCGCAGCTGTCCGCATAATAACGCACCAGGTGGCGCACCAGTGTTTTCGGTACGGAGGCATTTACCCCATACATGGACATATGGTCGCCGTTATAGGTCGCCCATCCCAATGCCAGCTCCGACATATCTCCGGTTCCGATGACCAGTCCTCCGAAACGGTTCGCCGTATCCATCAAAACCTGGGTTCTCTCCCGCGCCTGGGAATTCTCGTAGGTGACGTCGTGGACGTTCTCGTCCTGCCCGATGTCCCGAAAATGCTGACGCACTGCTGCCTTGATATCCACCTCCTTCAAGGTGGCTCCAAGCCGTTTGGTCAGCTCACAGGCATTCTGGTAGGTCCGGTCCGTCGTCCCAAAGCAGGGCATGGTCACGGAAAGAATCTTTTCCCTTGGGATCCCACAGAGATCGAATGCCTTCGCCGTGACAAGCAGCGCCAGTGTGGAATCCAGCCCTCCCGATATTCCAACCACCGCTGAGGTACAGTGGGTGTGCTCCAACCGTTTCTTCAGCCCCATCGCCTGGATGGAGAAGATCTCCTCACACCGCTCTGCCTTCTTGTGTTCGTCGGAGGGCACGAAAGGCGCCGGATCAATGAACCGGGTCAGCTTCGTCTCCTCCTCCGCCAGGGAAATCGGCACAATCTGATACTGTTCCCGCCCTGTAACCCGGAAGGTCGTCTGTTTTCTCCGGTCATGCAGAAGCCGGTGGACGTCCAGCTCCGTCACCGTGCAGGAATTGACGAACAGCGGCGCCTCGGCAAGGATGGTCCCGTTCTCAGCGATCACATTGTGCCCGCCGAACACCAGATCCGTGGAGGACTCTCCCTCTCCAGCCGATGCATAGATATAGCCCGCCAGCAGCCTTGCGGATTGCCCTGCAATCAGGCTTCTCCGGTAGCTGCTCTTCCCGGTGGTCTCATCGCTGGCGGACAGATTGACCAGGATGGTTGCCCCCGCCAGGGCATGATCCGTGCTTGGCGGATTGGGCGCCCATAGATCCTCGCAGATCTCCACGGCTACCGTCAGACCTCTGATTTTTTTGTCCTCAAACAGAATCCGCATGCCAAAGGGAACCCTCTCTCCTTCAAAGTCCACCAGGGAGACCTCTTCCATTCCCTCTGTAAAGTTCCTTGCCTCGTAAAATTCCCCGTAATTGGGCAGATATTTCTTGGGAACCAGCCCCAAAAGCCGTCCATCGGATATGGCAGCCGCCACATTGTAAAGCTTGCCGTCCTTTTCCCAGGGAAGCCCTACGAATACCAAGGCATCCTTGCCTTTCGTGGCATGGACGAGGGCGGTCAGCTCTCTTTTAGCGCTTAGGATCAGCTCCTCCTGCCAAAACAAATCCTGGCAGGTATATCCCGTCATGCAAAGCTCCGGGAACACCACGATCTTGGCGCCCTGCTCCAGAGCTTCATAAAGCCCCTTTACGATCTCTCTTCTGTTGTGGGCGCAGTCCGCCACCCTTCCCTTCGGGGTGACTGCAGCCACCTTGACAAATCCGTCAAACATCCTTCTCCTCCTAACGGCTTTTTTTCAGCAGCTCCCTGAGCTCTTCCACGGTAAAGGTATAATTGGTATTGCAGAAATGACAGTTTACCTCAATGGGCTTTCCGTCACGGATCATCTCTGTCAGATCCTTCGCCCCGATGCTGATCAGCGCCTTCTCAATCCGCTCTTTGTCACAGTTGCAGAAAAACTTCGTGGGAATCTTATCTGTGACCTCAAGCCCGAACTCTCCCAAAAGCTCCTGCAGGATATCCTCCGGCTTCATCCCCTGATCCAGCATGGAGGTGACGCTGTCCACCTTGTTCAGTTTCTCCTTCAGGGCTTCGATGATCTTTTCCTCCGTAAAGGGCATCAGCTGAATGATAAATCCTCCCGCCTGGCGCACCGTGTTGTCCTTTTCCATCAGAACGCCCAAGCCCACGGAGGAAGGCACCTGCTCCGAAGAGGCGAAATAGTAGGTGAGATCCTCCGCGATCTCGCCGGAAACCAGGTTCACCTGCCCTACATAGGGTTCCTTCAGCCCCATATCCTTGATCACATTCAGCATTCCTCTGCCCACGGCTCCTGCCACATCCAGCTTTCCTTTGGCATTGGCATGGATCACCACATTGGGATTGTTCACATAACCCTTCACTCTTCCCTGGCTGTCCGCTGTCACGGTGATTCCCCCTAAGGGACCATCCCCGCGAACCTGGAGGGTCAGAAGATCCTTCTCCCCCTTCATCATCACGCCCATCATGCTCCCTGCCGTCAAAAGACGTCCCAGAGCCGCTGTCGCCACCGGGCTGGTGCTGTGGGCATTCCTGGCGTACTCCACCAGTTCTCTCGTCGTTGCTGCAAACGCCCTGATCTGGCTGTCCGCCGCCGTGGCGCGTACAATATAATCTGTCATTGTTTTCCTGCCTTTCCTTTCTCTCTCGCTATAAAACACAGTCTCTCGCTGTCCGCCCGGGGAGGTTCTTTTGTGAACGCATCATACACTCCCAGGACCTCAAGCCCTGCGTCTTTTAAAAGCTTTTCGACCCGCTCTGGCTCGTAGGATCTCTGAAGATGTGTCTCCTGATATTTCCGATAGCGTTGATCCGCCTCTTCTACGAAGATCGTCAGGTCATACTCGTTGATCCCTTCCTCCTCATAAAAGGTATTTTCCCAGATAAAGCTGCAGTTCTCCCGGTTTTCCGCAATGGTATTGTCTCCCAGAAGCTCCCGGTATTTATAGGGAGTATTCATGTCAAAGAGGAAGATTCCTTCCGGATCCAGATAGTTGTTTGCCAGGCAAAATACCTCCAGGAGTTCTTCTTCCTTCAGAATGTAATTCATGGAATCGCAGACGCTCACAATGGCGCGTACGGTTCCATACAGTTCAAATTCCCTCATATCCTGGCAAAGGTAGAGAATGTCATGTCCGGACTCTTCCTTCTTGTCCATGGCAATCTCCAGCATATCCTCCGAAGCGTCCACGCCGATCATATCGTAGCCAAGCCCTGCCAGATACTCCGTCATGCTTCCGGTACCGCAGCCAAGATCCAGAACCAAGCCGTCCCGGATCCCATGTTCCCTTAAGACTTCCGCGATAAACCTTCCCCACTCCCCGTAGGGAACATCGTCCATAAAGGTATCATACACATAGGCAAAGCCCTGATAGCTTAACAGCTCCTCCGCCATACCTCTAATTCTCCTTCACGTATTTTTTCAAAAATTCCAGAAGAGTATCCATCTCCTGATCCGTCCCGATGGAAATCCTGAGATAGTTGTCGATCCTTGGCTTGTTGAAATACCGGACGAAAATCTTCTTGATCTTCAACGCCTCGAAAAGCTCCCTTGCCTGAAACCGCTCGTGGGTGGCAAAAATGAAATTCGCCTTGCTGTCTCCGAAGGTAAAGCCAAGCTTTGAGAGCTCCTTCTTGGTCCGCTCACGGGTCGAAATGATCCGGTTTACGTTCTCCTGAAAATACGCTTCGTCCTCCAGGGCTGCCTTTCCAGCTGCCAGTGCCGGAAGGTTCATGGTATAGGAATTCACGGAATATTTCACATCGCTCAGATAACGGATCAGATCTTTATTGCCCATGGCGTATCCGATTCTCATCCCTGCCATGGAACGGGATTTGGAGAAGGTCTGGACCACCAGCAGGTTGTCGTATTTGTGGATCAGCTCCACCGCGGACTTGCCGCCGAAATCAATGTACGCTTCGTCCACCACCACGACCACATCCTGGTTATGGCGGATGATCTCTTCGATCTCGGAGAGCTCCATCAAAAGCCCTGTGGGGGCATTGGGATTGGGGAAAATCACTCCCCCGTTCTCTCTATAATAATCCTCCTTCACGATCTCAAACCGGTCATTCAGCGGCTGCCGTTCATAGGGGATGCCATAGACATCCGCCCAGACATCATAAAAAGAGTAGGTGACATCCGGGAAAAAGATCGGCTTGCCCGAATGGAAGAACGTCAGAAAGCACATGGACAGCACGTCGTCTGAGCCAACCCCCACAAAAACCTCCTCCGGGCTTACCTGATAACGCGCCGCCAGCGCAGCCACAAGCTCCTCGCAGGCGGGATCCGGATACAGACGCAGGTTTTCATAGTTGATGGCATCCAAGGCTTCCTTTACTCTGGGAGAGGGCGGATAAGGATTTTCATTGGTATTCAGCTTGACCATTTCCAGAAATTTCGGCTGCTCTCCGGGGGTATAGGGTACTACGGTTCGAATATTTTTTTCCCAGGCTTTTCTCATGTCTATCTCAACCTTTCTTATCTGCTTGAGTAATCTGTTGTTCGCCGGCTTTCGGATCACCGTTCTGAAGAATCTGCCGTACCAGCAATCTCTTTCATTAGTTCCTCAAAATGGGGAAGGGAACGTAAGATCATTTCGTGGGACACGCAGTAGGCAAGCCGCACATATCCCGGGCATGCAAAGGAGCTTCCTGCCACCAACAGCAGATGATGCTTCTTCGCCATCTCACAGAACAGCTTCTCATCTTCTATCGGAGATTTGACGAACAGGTAGAAGGCGCCTTCCGGCTTGATGCAGGAAAGCCCCGCCTTTTTCAGCCCCTCATAGAGTGCCTCACGGTTTCTGTCATAATACTCCACATCCACGTTCTCATCCAGGCATCTTGCCACCACTCTCTGGAACAGGGAGGGGGCGTTGACGTATCCCAGGATCCGGGTGGCTACGTTTGCCGCGCTTATGATCTCTTCTGAGCCGTCCAGGGAATCCGGAAGCACCAGATATCCGATCCGCTCTCCCGGCAGGGACAGGGATTTGCTGTAGGAATATCCTACGATTGTGTTGGGGTAAAGGGATGGAATCCAGGAAACCTTCGCGTCCCCGTATACCAGTTCCCGGTAAGGCTCATCGGAAATCAGGTAGATGGGATGCCCGATTTCCTGTTCCTTCCGTTCCAGGCTCTCTGAGAGAGCCTTCAGCGTCTCCTCGGAATAGACGACACCGGTGGGGTTGTTGGGGGTATTGACGATCACCGCCTTGGTCTTCTCAGTGATCAGCCCCTCAAATGCCGAAAGGTTTGGCTGAAAGGTCTCGGTATCCGGGGGAACTACCTTGAGGATGCCGTCGTAATTCCCCACATAGGCGCGGTATTCTCCGAAGAACGGCGCGAACGCGATCACCTCGTCGCCGGGATTCAGAAGAGTCTTGAACACCACGTTCATCCCTCCTGCCGCTCCCACGGTCATCACGATGTTTTGGTCCGTGTAGGAAGTGGAATAACGCTGATTGAGAGAGTCCGCGATGGCTTCCCTCACATCTTCGTAACCGGAATTGCTCATATAGCCGTGGACCATCAGAGGATCCTCCTCGTCCAAAATGGAAAGGATGGCATTCTTCACGCCCTCCGGTGCGGGAACATTGGGATTCCCTAAGCTGAAGTCGAAGACATTTTCGGCGCCGTACAAAGCCGCCTGCCTTTTCCCTTCCTCAAACATGGCCCGGATCGCCGAGCTGTTTTTTACAAATGCTTTCATCTTTTCTGCAATCATAAGCTACCTTCTTTCTTCTGTGTCACAACGCCTTTTTCTACCATAAAGACAGGGCGGTAGGAAAGCTTTGCCTTCCGAAGCCCCTCGTCCCCTGTATCCTCTTCCCGGTTAATATAGGTAAAGCCCTCCGTCTCGTGGAGGATGAACTGCTGATTGATCATCGGGTAAGCCCCCTCCACATCGGGAAATGCCTTCTCGATATGGACCACAAAGGTGTCCCGGCTGATCGGCTCCCCTAAGGAAAATGCCACCACCTCAGAGTTTACCCGAAGGAGCCCGCCCTGAAGCCCCAGTTCCTTGTGAAGCCGCAGGGAATTCATCGTCACGCACATCTCCGCGTTCTTCTCATCGTCCAGGTCCACCTCATTGAGATTTCTCCATTTCAACGCCATCTGGAAGCACTCTTCCGCATTCTCCCGGTTGATCTCTTCATAGCTCCAATCCGGGTACAGGCGCAGGAATTTGTTGATATGGTTCTTCTTTCCATGGTATTTTCTGCCGGAAAGGCTGGCGAGCTTTTCCCTCTCGTAGACGTAGTCCGCATCATCCCGGTTATAAGTGATCTCAAATTTCCCCGGAAACAGAGCGTCAATCTTTGCAAACTGCTCCGGCGTCACACTGTGCATCTGGAACTGGCATTCCTTTTTGCGGCACCACTCCATGAGAATCTCAAGAACCTTCTTTAAGTTCTCTTCCTTTCCCATGGGGTAGACAAAGGATGCCTTCGTTCCCTCTGCCCTCGCCATAAAAACCACCATTTCTTCCACCACTGCGAAGGTCACCTTGTAAAATCTGGACCAAAGATATACGTTTGCAAAGGTATTATCGCAGCTTCTGCTCTCCTGCATATGCAGGTAGTTCTGTATGGTCTCTTTGTCCATAAGCTCCGGTCGTTTAAATTGTATTTCCATAAATACCTCTCTTTTTCATTTTTTGTACAGATGGGCGTAAATCCCGTTCTTCTCCATCAGCTCCTCGTGAGTGCCTTCCTCCTCGATGCCGTGATCCGTCAGTACAATAATCCTCTGGGCATTTTGGATCGTGGAAAGCCTGTGTGCGATCACAAAGGTGGTCCTGTTTTTTGCCAGCTTCTCCATGGATTCCTGCACGATCTTTTCGCTCTCGTTGTCCAGAGCCGATGTCGCCTCGTCAAAGATCAGAATCGGCGGATTCTTCAGGAATACCCTGGCGATGGAGAGCCGCTGCTTCTGACCGCCTGAGAGCTTCACGCCCCTCTGCCCGATATCCGTCTGATAGCCGTTTGGCAGGTTCATGATGAACTCATGGGCGTTCGCCTGCTTCGCCGCCTGAATGACCTCTTCATCGGTGGCGTCAGGACGTCCGTAACGGATATTCTCCATCACGTTCTCCGCAAACAGGTAGACATCCTGCTGTACGATCCCGATCTGGGCGCGCAGGCTTTTCAGCGTTGCCTTTCGGATATCCATGCCGTCCAGGAGGATCCGTCCTTCCTTCACATCGTAAAATCTGGGGATCAGGCTGCAGAGGGTTGTCTTTCCGCCGCCGGAGCTTCCCACAATCGCCAGGTACTCTCCGGCCTTGACCTTGAGATTGATATGGCTGAGTACCTTGTCAAGCCCTGCTTCATACTGGAAGGACACATCGTCAAACACCACTTCTCCCTTGACATCCTGAATCCCCACGGCATCGGGAGCATCCTTGATATCCGGCTCCACAGAGAGGATCTCCAGGAAACGTTCATACCCCGTGTATCCATTCTGGAACTGCTCGGTAAAGCTGATCAGCTTCTTCACCGGCTCCGTGAAGTTATTGATATACAGGAAAAAGGTGATCAGATCCGTCACCTCCATGCTTCCTCCCGTGATCAGCACAGCGCCGGAAACCAGGGCGACAATGGTCACCAGCGTAGTCATGACCCCAAGCCCTGAATTGTAAAGCCCCATATACCAGTAACTCTTTCTCTTGCTCTCCACGAACGCCTCATTCCCGCGCTCGAACTTCTGCATTTCCAGCCCTTCGTTCCCAAAGGACTTCACCGCCCGGATGCCCGATAGGCTGTCCTCGATCTGGGTGTTGATCTCCCCGATGGTCTCCCTTCTTTTGGTGAATGCCCGTTTCATCTTTCCATTGAGGAAGTAGGCGAACACCAGCATGGGCGGCACCAGCACGAAGGTGATGATGGCAAGCCTTGCATTGACATGATACAGAATGATAAAGGAACCCACAAACTTGATCAGGGAAATGACCACATCCTCCGGTCCATGGTGCAGAAGCTCACTGATCTCAAAGAGATCGCTGGTCACACGGGTGAGCAGCTGCCCCACCTTCTGATTATCATAGAAGGAAAAGGAAAGCTTCTGATAGTGTGCGAAGATTTCCGCCCTCATATCCCTCTCCATCTTGGCTCCCATAATATGTCCATTGTAGGCGATAAAGAAATTGCAGAATGCCTCCAGCGCCGTCAAAGCGAGCATCACTGCCCCCAGCTTCAGGATGATTTCCAGCGCATCCGGCAGGTAGATTACGTGGTTCGTGATATACCTAACGATCAGCGGGATCACCAGTGTCACGCCTGCTCCCAGGATAGCAAACAGCATATCCAGCCAGAACAAGCCCTGATAAGGCTTATAGTAGCCGATCAATTTTCTCCATTTGTGTTCCATAGCTCTTTCCTTTCTGTCGCTTTCTCGCAAAATATACAGCAAAAAACCCCGCGTCCGCGCAGTGGCTGTACACTGCTCTATTATAAGACGGCGGGGTGAAAAGTACAAGGCTTAATCTTTAAGCCTCCTCGTTTAAATTTGCAAGCTTTGCTGCCTGATCCGCTGCGATCAGAGGATCGATCACCAGATCCAGATCTCCGTCCAGCACATTTTCCAGCTGATGCAGCGTCAGCTTGATCCTGTGATCCGTGACACGTCCCTGAGGGAAGTTGTAAGTACGGATCTTCTCGGAACGGTCTCCCGTACCGATCTGGCTCTTCCTCGCTTCTGCTTCCGCATCGTGCCGTTTTGCCAGCTCCATCTCATACAGGCGGGAACGCAGGATCTTCAGCGCCTTATCCTTGTTCTTCAGCTGGGACTTCTCATCCTGGCAGGAGATCACGATTCCCGTGGGAATATGGGTCAGACGCACTGCGGAATCCGTGGTATTGACACACTGCCCGCCATTTCCGGAAGCACGGAATACGTCGAATTTGCACTCATTCAGATCCAGATGGAAGTCGATCTCCTCCGCCTCCGGCATGATCGCCACTGTGATGGTGGAGGTGTGGATCCTTCCGCCGGACTCCGTCTCCGGCACACGCTGCACCCGGTGCACGCCGCTTTCGTATTTCAGCCTGGAATAAGCTCCCTGCCCGTTGATCATGAAGGTGGCCTCCTTGAAGCCCCCGATTCCATTCTCGTTCAGGCTCATCATCTCTGTTTTCCAATGACGGCGCTCCGCATATTTTACCAACATCCGGTAGATTTCCGCTGCAAAGAGGGCTGCCTCATCCCCGCCGGCTCCGGCGCGGATCTCCACGATCACGTTTTTGTCATCGTTGGGATCCTTAGGAAGGAGCAGGATCTTCAGCTCATGCTCCAGCTCCCCGATCCGTTTTTTGGCATCTGAGAGCTCTTCCTTCAGCATTTCCCTCATTTCCTCGTCCGTCTCCTCTTCCAAGAGGCTTAAGGACTCCTCTACCGTCTCATTGCATTTCTTGTATTCTCTGTAAGCTTCCACGATCGGCGCAAGCTCACTCTGCTCTTTCATCAGCTTCTGAAAACGTGCCTGATCGTTTACCACAGACGGCTCATTCAATTCGTTCATGATTTCTTCATAGCGTATCAGCAGATCTTCCAAACGGTCAAACATCTCTAGTTCCTCCTTCTTCTTTCCGATTTCTTGCCGCGATCACCCGATCCAGCCCTGCATAGTCCCGGATACATTCGTCCACCAGGAATCCCTCCTGTTCCAAAAGCGCACAAACGGCTGCTCTCTGGTCATATCCTATCTCAAACAGCAGCCACCCATCTCTTTTCATGCGCCCAGAAGCACCCTGAATAATCTTTCTATAAAACGTCAAGCCATCCAAGCCTCCGTCAAGCGCCATCCGGGGCTCATGCTCCCGCACCTCAGTCTCCAGACCTTCGATCACCTCAGTGGCAATGTAGGGAGGGTTGGATACAATCATCTCAAATTCTCCTTCAATGTTCTCAAAGAGATCACTCTTCACAAACTTTGCCGGAAGGGACAGTCGTCTCTGATTTTCCCTTGCCACATCCAGCGCTTCTTCCGAAAGATCCGCCCCCACACCGATCAGCCGGTTTCCAAAAGAAAGGAGACTCAGCAGAATGCAGCCGCTCCCGGTACACAGATCCAGAATCCGCTCGCCGCCGTGAAGCCTTTTTAACGCCGCTTCCACCAGGATCTCCGTATCCTGGCGGGGGATCAGCACATGCTCATTCACCCGGAAGCAAAGCCCCATAAACTCCTGCTCACCGGTCAGATGCTGCAGGGGAATCCGTTCCCCCCTCTGTCCAACCAGCTTCCAAAATTCCTCTGCCTCCTGCGGATCCATCTCTTCCTGGCGGTGAAGAAGATACCAGGCAGAATCGAAGGAAATTCCTCTCTCTTTGAGGACGAATTCCAACAAATACCTGGCATCCAGTTCCCCCTGTTCAATTCCGGCAATTGAAAGCTTCCTTCCTGCTTCCTTCACCGCTTCCCAGTAGGTGCTCACGTCGGTTCTCCCATAGGCTTGCTGGCGGCAGTGCCATTCTTCTGGCCCGCAGCTGCTTCCTGCTCTGCATTTTTCTGCTCCGTCTCTGGAAATGTCTTGCCGAAATTCTCCGTAAGGAATGCCCTCCAGTCAAAGACCGCCTCCACGGAGGCCATCCCCACCTCGATCATATCGTCCGTGGGTTCCTTGGTCGTCAGCTTCTGCATGGCAAGTCCAGGCTTGCTCAAAAGCCCTACGATTTTATTCTCACTTCTGCCTGCCAGACGGATGAATTCATAGGAGATTCCTGCGATCACCGGCACCAGCAGGATCCGTACCACCACCCGCAGGATAGGAGACTCCACGCGGATGAACATGAACATGATCACACTGATCACCACGACAATCAGAAGGAAGCTGGTGCCGCATCTCTTGTGCTGGCGTGAGCTCTTGCGCACGTTCTCTACAGTCAGCTCCATGCCGTGCTCAATGCAGTTGATGCATTTATGCTCTGCCCCGTGATACATGAAGACCCTCTGGATGTCCTTCATTCTGGAAATCAGAAGAATATATCCCACAAAGATGGCGATGCGGACAATGCCTTCTGCCAGAGAAATCAGGAATTGGGAGTCCGTCACCTGCTGGAACAAAAGCGAGATAAAATATGGCAGGATCATGAAGATCCCCACTGCCATTACAATGGAAAACGCCACCGTAAGTCCCATCAGCAAAGCGTTGTCGCTATCTTTCTCCTTTTCCTTTTTCTCCTTTTTTTTCTTTTCTTCCTTCTTTGGATTTTCTTCCTCTTCATCCTCCATAAAAAATTCTGCGGAGTACATCAGGGTCTTCATCCCAAGCACCAGAGAGTCCACAAAATTGAACACCCCGCGGATAAGAGGAAGGGAATTGATCTTTTTGTTCTTAATGATGCTGTTGTAATTCTCACATTTTACCACGATCTCTTTATCAGGCTTTCTGACTGCCACCGCATACCGGTCGCCGTTCTTCATCATAACACCTTCCATGACCGCCTGGCCGCCTATGTTTGAATATTTCATATCTGTTCCTTTCTCCGAAAAATCCCGTCAAAGCGTTCCGGGATCTCTACTGTTTTATACTTAAAAACGTAAAAGGGTTGGGACCATGACCCCAACCCGTGAATAATTCTCTTATTTGTTTTCTCCAAGACCGTATTTCTTGTTGAATTTATCAATACGTCCGCGAGCCTGGGCAGCTTTCTGCTGACCGGTGTAAAAAGAATGGCATTTGGAACAAACTTCCACATGGATGTCCTTCTTGGTGGAACCAGTCACAAATGTGTTTCCACAGTTGCAGGTAACAGTTGCCTGATAATATTCCGGATGGATTCCTTCTCTCATGATTTTCACCTCTTCTTCCTTCGCTTTATACAGAAGGTCTGCCTTAGGCAGTCCATTGTCCTGTCTTTCTAAACAGCTATTACATTCTAGCATAAAGAAATGAAAAATGCAACAGTTTTTATATGAATTTCTGTTTTCTCACGGTCTGGACAAATTCAGCGTTGCTGCGGGTCCTCACAAACAGATTCAGGATGCTCTCCACTGCTTCCTCTGCCTTCATGCCGTTCAGCGCTTTGCGCATAATATAGACCGCTTCCTGTTCTTCCCTGCTAAGAAGCAGATCCTCCCTTCTCGTACCGGATTTTACAATATCGATGGCTGGAAATACCCTTTTTTCGGAAAGCTTCCGATCCAGAATCAATTCCATATTGCCGGTTCCCTTAAACTCCTCGTAAATCACATCATCCATCTTGCTTCCGGTATCCACAAGAGCCGTCGCCAAAATCGTTAAGCTTCCGCCCTCCCTCATATTTCTGGCTGCACCGAAGAAACGTTTCGGCATATAGAGTGCCGCCGGATCCAAGCCTCCTGAAAGGGTTCTGCCGCTTGGAGGCACCACCAGATTGTACGCCCGTGCCAGACGGGTGATGCTGTCCAAAAGGATCGTCACGTCTTTCTTGTGCTCCACCAGCCGCTTTCCTCTCTCAATGACCATCTCCGCCACTCGTTTGTGATGCTCTGGAAGCTCATCGAAGGTGGAGTAGATTACTTCTACATTGTCTCCTACAATGGCTTCCTTGATGTCGGTTACTTCCTCCGGCCGTTCGTCAATCAGCAGGATAATAATGTGCATGTCCTTATTGTTCTCCAGAATAGATTTTGCCATCGCTTTCAAAAGCGTCGTCTTTCCTGCTTTTGGCGGCGATACCACCATTCCTCTCTGTCCTTTCCCGATCGGGGAGACCAGATCCACGATCCTCATCGCCATTTCCTTGGGATCCCGCTCCATACGGAGACGTTCATTTGGGAAAATGGGCGTCATATCTTCGAAATTGAACCGCCTGCTTGCCACCGATGGGGGCATCCCGTTGATGCTCTTCAGATACAAAAGGGCGCTGAATTTCTCCTGCTGTGTTTTAATCCTGGTATTTCCAGTAATAATATCTCCGGTCTTCAGATTAAAACGGCGTATCTGGGACGGTGAGACATAGACATCGTTATCCCCCGGCAGATAATTCGCACAGCGAATAAAACCGTATCCGTCCGGCATCACCTCAAGGATTCCAGAGGCTGTATTGCCGCTGTCCAGCTGTGACAGGTCATTGGCCGGCCGTTCCTCCATCTCATGGCCTTCATGTTCAGCCTGTCTCTCGCGTCCTTCGTGCTCCCCTTTCCGTTCACGCTCCTCTTGCTCCGCTGTGCGATGCCTGTCCTCCCGTCGGTTCTCAGAGACCTCTGTCCCCCCATTGGCTTCCCCATTCTTTTCCTTCTCATCCTTCTCCATCATCAGGCTGATCAGTTCACCTTTTCTTAAGCCCGAAAGGTGCCTCATTCCCCTCGCCTTGGCAATTTCCCGAAGCTGGGTCAAGGACAAATCTTCATATTGTTCTCTCGTCATAAACTCTATCCTTCCTGTTTCGTAAAAGACTTCTAAAAACCAAAATAGTAATATACGGTTGTCGGCTCCTGCCTTCTCTTCTCTCAAGATAAACGGGATTTCTTGTCTGAATTGACCTGAATCTTTGATAGACAAATTCACTATAACACACTTTATTTTAAAAATCCACTACATTTTCCAAGGGATGCCGACGTTTATGCCAGCATCCCCCCAAGCATTCCTCCGCCTGCACACAGTGCACCTGTCGTCGCCATCTGGAGGATGGGGACGCCGCCTTGGCCCGATGCGATTGAAACCACGGCCAGCACGAGGAAGTACAGCGCCCCCACCAAAAGTCCCCAGATAAACTTTCGGCTCTGGCTTGCTTTCCCCGCAGCCAGACCTCCGACAAAGCAGGAGAGCACATATACGGCAATGATTCCAATGGAGATTTTCCCCTCATCCAGCTCCAGCTTATAGAGCAAAAGCGCCAGAAGCAAAAGCAGAATGACTGTCACAGCGTATGCCAGCAACAGTGAGCGAAGCACATGCCAGGTCTTTAATTTCCAGGAAGTTTTTTCCATATGATCCCCTCCTGAAACCAATATATGCGTCCGCTGCTATTTTATTCCTTGCAATTCTCCCAAAAATATTGTATATTTTTTCATATATCACGTTGAAAGCATCCACCAACAGGTGTTTAGATGCCACAATACACGGATTGGAGATGGTTTTTTTGGATTCAGGCGACGCCTTACAGCTAGGTGTTCTGGTAATTTTGATTGCTCTTTCCGCGTTCTTTTCTTCTGCGGAGACAGCGCTTACAACAGTGAACAAGATACGGCTTCTGAGCCTTGCGGAACAGGGGGATAAACGCGCGGAACGTGTCCTTAAGATTAAAGAAAACACGCCCAAGATGCTCAGTGCCATTTTGATCGGCAATAATATCGTTAATCTTTCCGCTTCTTCCCTGTCCACAACGCTGACTATCCGGCTTTTCGGCAATGCGGCTGTTGGAATTGCTACCGGTATCATCACACTTCTGATTCTGATATTCGGAGAAATCACCCCGAAGTCTATGGCCTCCTACCACGCTGAGTCCATGGCTCTGGCTTATTCTACAGTGATTCATGCTCTCATCAAGATCCTTACCCCGGTCATTTGGGTTATCAACCTCTTGTCCGGTCTGGTTTTAAAGCTGGGGCGTGTGGATGCCACTAAGCAGACGAATGCCATGACAGAGCATGAGCTTCGGACCATTGTGGATGTCAGCCATGAAAACGGCGTCATTGAGAGCGATGAACGCCAGATGATTTACAACGTATTCGATTTCGGTGATTCTCAAGCGAAGGACATCATGGTGCCCAGGGTGGATATGGTCTGTATCGATATCAACAGCTCTTATGATGAAATTCTGGAGGTCTTTCGCGAGGAACATTTCACCCGCCTTCCTGTCTACGAGGAAAACCCGGACAACGTAGTAGGCATCATCAACGTCAAGGATCTGCTGCTTTTGGACTCCAAGGACAGCTTCCGCGTCAAAAACGTCATGAGAGAGCCCTATTTCACCTATGAATATAAGAAAACTTCCGAGCTCATGGTGGAGATGCGCCAGGATTCCATCAATCTGACCATCGTCCTGGATGAATACGGCGCCACCGTAGGGATGATTACGCTGGAGGATTTGCTGGAAGAAATCGTGGGTGAGATCCGCGACGAGTACGACGAGGATGAGGAAGAACTCATCCAACGGGTCAACGACTATGAATACATCGTTTCAGGTTCCCTGAAACTGGCCGACTTAAATGACGCCCTGGAGCTTTCCCTCACTTCCGAGGACTATGACTCCGTAGGCGGTTACATCATTGAACATCTGGATCACCTGCCCAAAGAACAAGAATTCGTCATCACCGACGGAATCCGCCTTGTGGTAGACTCCGTAGACAAAAAGAGGATCCATACCGTCCACCTATATCTTCCGGAAATAGAGTCTTCCCCTTCCCCGGAGGGAAACGAACACAACGATTAAAAAAGATGTGCAGTCTGCCTCTGCCGCAGTCCTGCACATCTCTTTTTATGATCTCTCCTGTTTCCTGCTGATATCCAGCTTATCCCCTGCCATCCTCATAATGTCTTCGATCTCTTCTGCCGGCATATCCAGATAGGCGGATAATTCTTCCACCGATACTTTATGCTCCAGATCCCTCTCCAGATTTTTGACCGCTTCATCCAGGTGGTTCACCCTCTCAGCAATCCTTTCATCCATCTCTTTGACATCTTGCTGCTCGTTCACAGCGTCCTCCATGGACTTTGCAATGCTCGTATAGAGGAATTCCCGATAATCCTCCAGCTTTTCCCGCTTTTCAAGCTCCTCAAGAGCCAGAATCAACCCTATGTTCCCTTCCTGGATCAAATCTTCCTGGGACAGAGACCCATAGGCAAAGGTTCTGGAAATATCGTAGACCAAGCTTAGATAATTCTCAGTCAGCCTGCTTTTTGCCAGGCTGTCTCCCTTCAGAACCCTGTCAAAAAGCTCCATCTCCTCCTCGTCCTTCAGCTTGTGAATCCTAGCCAGTTCGTCGGCATAAAGCTTAAGATAGTCGGTCTCCTCCTCGGTCTCTTCCCCGACATCCGTCTGTTCCTCCTGCTTCGGAACGAGGGATTCTTTCTTAGGCTTCTTGTATCCAACGATTTCAATCTTTTCACCTGCCAGATACTCAAATACCAGCTGAAACTGCTCCTCCGTCAAATGGGTATTATGAAAATACGCCCTGATCTCTTCCGTGGTCAGACGGTTTTCCTTCTGGTCTGCCAACGCCTTCATTTCACTCAACAATTCACGAAATACATATCTGTCCTGCATCATTCGTCCTCCAATATCTCAATTGCTTTCTGCAGCTGGTTATCCTGATCCTTCGGGATCGTCACCATCTGCTCCAATCCTTCCTCCAACGCTACCTCCACATCCGGTTCGATTCCCACCTCATGGATATCATTGCCATTGGGAGTAAAATATTTGGATACCGTCAGCTTCATCGCCGTTCCGTCCGAAAGGTTCACATCCATCTGCACGATCCCCTTTCCGTAGGTAGTCTCTCCCACCAAAGTGCCGATCCCATAGTCCTTCACTGCACCCGCAAAAATCTCTGAGGCGCTGGCGCTCTGGGAATTCACCAGGACAACCAGCGGGATCTGGAGTTCATTCTCCCCATCACAGTAATACTCCGTCCGTTCTCCGTTCTTGTCTTCCGTGTATACCACCAGCCCTTCCGGCAAAATCTCATCCAGCATCGCCAGGACCGTTTTCAGATTTCCTCCCGGATTATTGCGAAGGTCGATGATCAATTTTTCCATTCCCTGGCTGGTGAGCGTCTCCTTTGCGTTGCGGAATTGATCTACCGTGACGTTGTCAAACTCCGTCACCTTGATATACCCGATTTTATTCTCCAGCATCTCCGATTCCACGGTAGGGACATCCACTACCCGCGGTTCTACCGTGATACTGAGTTCTTCGTTGCTGCCCTCTCTCTTGATCGTAAACGTGATCGTATCATATTCCCCACTCTGAATCGCACTCACCATGTCAGACAGCTCCATATCCTGTACGCTTTCGCCATTCATGGTCAGGATCGTATCTCCCGGCAGCATCCCCGCCTCCTCCGCCGGGGTATCCTCATAGCAGGAAACCACTGTAATCTCGCCGGTTTCACTGTCTTTGCTCAACGTCGCCCCGATTCCCTCATAGCTTCCATTGATGTCATTGGTAACGCTGGTAAGTTCTTCTTCGGTATAATAAGCGGCATAAGGGTCATCCAGCCCCGCCATCAACCCCTTATACATCCAGTCAACCACCTTCTCCTCGTCCACGTCATTATAATAATACTCATTAATCACTGCTTCCATCTCTCTTAGCTTTCTGGATACTGCCATCGTATCGATAGACAGCTGTGCATCCTCCTGCCCCAGCAGAAAGAAACCTCCCCCCAGAAAAAACCAGGACAGGAAGAGGAACAGCGTCAGCACTGCAGCCCCACACACAAATCCCTTCCAGAAATCACTCCTCCCCCGGACTCCTTCCTCTTTCCTTGTCTTGTTTTCCTTTTCCAATTCCATAGGCATGCTCCTTATTCTTTGATCCTAGACATTCCGGCGGCTGTTCAGAGCCAATCTCGAAAGCACTGTGCGGAACCTCCCCGCGAAAAAGAAGAGAAGGGGCTTTGGCATTTCCTCCAAACCCCTTTTCATTCTATGCAATATCAATATTCCAAAGACTCCATATATTTCATATATTTTACCACCATCAGCGCAATCTTAAACGTAATGGCATCTTCAAAGACTCTTAAATCCAGGCCAGTACTCTTCTGAAGCTTATCCAAACGGTACACCAGCGTATTCCTGTGGATATACAGCTGCCTGGATGTCTCTGAAACGTTCAGGCTGTTCTCGAAGAACTTGTTGATGGTCGTCAAAGTCTCCTCATCAAAATCGTCCGGAGACTTGCCTCCGAAGATCTCCCGGATAAACATCTTGCACAGCGGAATCGGAAGCTGATAGATCAAACGCCCGATCCCTAAGGAGCTGTACGCGATAATCTTCTTCTCGCTAAAGAAGATCTTTCCCACATCCAAAGCCATCCTGGCTTCCTTATAGGATCTGGATACCTCCTTGATCTCCTCCACGATCGTTCCATACGCTACATGTGCCTGCTCTCTTTTCTCGCCGCTGAGTGCATCCAAAATCTGCCTTGCAATCTTCTCCATCTCCTGGTAGCCGTCCGCAGGCGACAACTCTTTGACTACGATGATGCTCTTCTCATCCACCGCGGTAATAAAATCTCCGTTTCGGTTTCCAAGAACCGTCCTGACACTCTCCAAGGAACTGCTGTCCTTCTCATGATCCGTCTCCAGAAGGAACACCACCCGCCTTGCTTCCGCCTCAATATGAAGCTTCTTGGCACGGTTGTAAATGTCCACCAAAAGGAGATTGTCCAACAATAGATTCTTGATAAAATTATCCTTGTCAAACCGCTCCTTATACGCCACCAGCAGATTCTGGATCTGGAACACCGTCATCTTGCCCACCATATTCACATCATCGCTGCTTCCATTGGCGATCAGGATATACTCCAGCTGATTCTCGTCAAAAATCTTGAAAAACTGATGCCCCTGCACCACCTGGCTGTCTGCCGGAGAATCCACAAAGGAAACCACGGCCGAACGGAATTCCTCCGCCTCCGCATTGGTGGAAGCCAGAACATTGCCCTCCAGGTCGATCACTGCAAAATCAATGCGTGAAATCATTTTTAGCCCGTCGATGGTAGACTGCAAAATCTGATTTGATATCATTTCTGCCCACTCCTTTACTTGTCTATACCTTTGTCCATTTGTATACTAAATCCAACAACCCCCTGATTCGATTTAGTGACTACAGCTTATTTTAATATAAAACATCAAAAAAAGAAAGTGAAAATTGTGAATATCTTCTAATTTCCCCGATTTTTTCTCAGATGTTCATAGTTTATTCATTTGTCATTCAAAAAACTTTCATTCCAAACTCATGTTTTCTTCATTTCTCTTTCCTACAATAGAACATGTAAAGGAGTTA
>DVFT01000033.1 GCA_018713105.1 Candidatus Limivivens merdigallinarum
CCTTTCCAGGCAAACTGTGCTATATTGGAATCAGCTAATGTAGCAGCCGTTTATTCCTACATGCAAAGAGATCTTAAGAAATCGTTTCATTTCTGCAAACGTCAGACGAGGAGTGCCGTCACTGGCAAGAGTCAGATGGTCTGGATTGATCAATCCTTTCCTGACAGAACGATTCAAAGCAAGCAGACAGGAGTGCGGCAGGAAGAAAGCCGTGATTCAGAACCGAAAACAGAGCAGCGCTCCTGCATAGAGTGGAATCTGTTGGAGAAAGATCCAGATAGGCGGCGTGGCAGCCAGACTTACAAGATAACAAAAACCGCTTCCAGTCGATTGAAAAAACAGGTGATTTTTTGAGATAGGGGGGATGAAAAGCCTTATAAAATCGGATTGAAGATTTTGAGAAAAGTTATATTTTTATTTAGGAGGAACATTTATGAGTATGAAAAACAAATCCATTCCCCGGCTGTTATTCTTTTCACTGTTTCTTTTTTTCATTCCCCTGACGGGACTCAAAGCAAAGGCAGCCGATACCATCATCTATGTAGGCGAACAGGTTGTTTTGACCGACTACAACTACGACAATGGAACCTGGTATTACAAAACCTGGAGCAGTATGAACAGTTCCATTGCCAGCGCTTATTCCTTAAACGGCAGTAAAAACTGTATCGTTACCGGCAGGAATCCTGGAAGAACAACGATCATTTGTCATACGCAGGCAACCAGTATCGGCGGCTCCTTCGATACTGCCCGTAAAGAATATCCAGTTGCCGTTTATCCTGTATTAGAGGGAGTCTCTCATACGAATAACATGGTGCTTTCCGTAGGTCAGACAGATACTATCAATGCGCAGCCCTACCCGTCCGATTCAAAATTCAAAAAGCTGACCTTCAAAAGTTCTAATCCTTCGGTCGCAAAGGTCAACGCTTATACAGGGCAAGTCACCGCCCAATCTCTTGGAACGTGTACGGTTACTCTTACGATCAACGATACCTACCGCATGACCTGTCAGGTAACGGTTTCTAAGGATGTGGAATCGATCTCTTTCGATCCCAGCAGCCTTACAATGAATATCGGAGACACCAAGCATTTGAATGTATCCGCAGTCCCCACTGACGCCTCCCCTGCTATCTTTTCCTGGGAATCGTCAGATCCTTCTGTCGTAAGTGTTGATAAGAACGGGCTGCTTACCGCTAAAAAAGCCGGACGCGCCGTAATCGAGGCTACCAGCTGGAATGCAAAAAAAGCCAGCTGCACTATAACCGTTACCGCGCCTTCTTCTGGAAATGACGTCTCCTCCCCAGGGAATGGAAGCTCCTCGGATAATAACGGTTCTTCCAGCACAGGCTCCAGGCCATCCTCTTCTTCCCCAACACTGACCTTGAGCAAAAAATCGTTGTCCGTTTCCATTGGAAGCAAAAACGTCCTGACCGCAAAATACAACGGAAAGAAAGTCGCTCCAAAATATACTACCAGCAACAAAAAGGTAGCCACAGTCAGCCAATCAGGCCGTATCACAGCGAAATCCTGCGGCACTGTCAAGATCAAGGCATCCTACAAGGGCAAATCCGTCACCTGTACCGTTAAAGTTGTGCCGAAGAAAATGACTTCGCTGAAAGCCTCCTCCAAAAACAAAGCCATTACGCTGAAATGGAAGAAGCTAAACAACGTCACCGGCTACAAAATCTACCGGGCAAAATCCGCCTCCGGAAAATATACGGCTGTGAAAACCCTGAAGGCTTCCAAACAAAGCCTGACGCTGAAAAAGCAAAAGAAGGGAACCTACTACTTTAAAATCCGCGCTTATAAACGCGTCAAGGGAAAGACCTATTATGCTCCTTTAAGCAAAGCAGTTCGGATAATCGTTAAATAATCCTCAAAGTTCAAAAGACTGCCTCTCGCATCAGCAAGGGCAGTCTTTTATGCTCTGCTGCTCCCTGTCCTCCGCAGACCAATTATAAGATAAGGAATGGTTTTGATATGGGTATTTTAAGTCGGTTTGACCGAAAAATCAACGGGAGTTGTCCCCGATATGCACCTTGGCGACATTCAGGATCGTACAATTATAGTTGGTAAAAAAATTTCTCCCTCTTCGATGTAGCTCCCATATTCGCAGTAAAAAGGCGAGTTGATCATGACATTTTCGGATTTCCCCCGAAGCTCTTTCACCACTTTGGCTTTTCCAGGGAGCATTCTGACTGTACATTTCTCTGCTTCATCATAAATCCGATCCTGCTCTCCCAAAATGCCTATTTTGAAAAAAGATATGTCCAATCGGTTCTGGAAATTCAAGCCTTCCATATCTCGTTCTGTCCCCACATACAGAATGGCAATCAGAAATCCTGGACTGTATCAAACACATCTATACATTGAGCCAGAATGTCGAGCCTTTTCTCGAAATCCAGCAACTCCTGCTGAAAATCAGGGAGACCTATTCCGCAACATCGTACCGGAACACACTGCCTCAAAAAAACATGCTGCACCCCCGTTTAAAACCTACCTTTCCCGGACGCCGGGCGAATACCTGAACGACTACCGTCTCAAAAAATCCCTGGACGACCTGGTTGGCACCGACAAAACGGTTTCCGAGATTGCGTCCCGCTCCGGGATCAACAGCGCCAGCTATTATTCGGAGTTGTTCCGAAAATCTTTCGGCTGCTCGCCCAGGGAATACGCCAGGCAGAACCGGAGGCGGGACGGTGATGGGGAGATTCATATAGGACGGAAATAGGTTTGTCAGGATTTCAGTCCTTTTGTAATCTTTAGGTTCTTTACTTTCAGCGTTCCCTCGGATGCAAATACGGAAAAGCTTTCTCCCAGCTTCTTGTATGCCCTGGCATTGAGCGCCACGCCGTCTACATAGAGGGTTCCAATCGTATCATCCACAATTAAACGGAGATTGTATGTTTTCCCAGGAACCAATTCGATGGGGCGTTCCAGGCCAATGTTCTGGTTCGCCGGCCAAGGCCAGTTGGGATTTTTCCCGAAGATATACCGGTTTTCCGGAATATGGAACAAATACTGGTAAGATTCCCCGCTGTCTTCCTTTTCATAAAAACGGATTCCAAAGGTTCTTGTCCCTTCCGTAAATTCCACATCCGCCTCGAACTTAAAGATATCTCCCGTATTTCGCGCAACCACAACTTCTGTGCTCTTATCCGGGCTCTCAATCATGAAGTCTTCTGTTCTTTCTTCTTGGTCAAAGGCATTCCATACAGTCTCCGGAACACGGACGCCCAAGGTGCCGTCCTCCCGCTGATATACTTCATGAGCCATGAAAGTACCTGCCCAGATAAAATTCTGATTATCATCATCCTGGTCTTTGGTCGCCACCCAGCCAAACAAAATTCTCTGGCCATTCAGGCAGAATGTACGCCCCGCATAATATGCCCTGCCGTCAAAGGCATCGTCCTTCGGCGCGATCCAGGGACCATTCAAGCTTTTGCTCATACGGTAAACCATCTTGCTCCGGTCGCTGTACTCTGTCACGATATGATACCACCAATCCCCTATTTTGAAGAGATCGGGCATCTCGTGCATCGTATAGAGATCCGGCGCCCAGAAATCTCCTTCAAATTTCCAGTTCTTCAGGTCCTTGGAGGTAAATTTTACCGTCCTTCCAGTCTGCTGCGTCTTCGGGCCTTTCAGCCGTGCGCCTAAAATCAACAGGTACTGGCCGTTTTCTTCGTCACGGATGACCCAAGGATCTCTCCAGTCATCCGGGTCGTAGCCTTCCTGCGGAGTAAAGGTCAGGGTATCCTGTGTTTTTTCCCAGTGAACCAGGTCGTCACTCACTGCATGCATCAGAACCTGTGAGGGTTTTCCTTGTGCCGGATAATCCCGGTTGTAACCGGTGTAAAAAATATGGTACTGCCCCTCGCCTTCGAACACGCTGCCTGCAAAGATAAACTGATCCTGTTCCTCATCCGTCCCTCTGGGGATTGCCACTCCTCTGTCTTCATAGTGGACAAAGTCGGAAGTAGTCGCCAGGTCCCATCCAAACGGTTCCCCGAACGGTCCGGGTTTTCTGGTATCCCTCTGATGATACAGGTAAAATTCATTTCCATGGCCGAATGGCATACAATCGCCAAACCAAGTTCCGGGGTATTGATAATATAATTTATTCATGTTTGTCCTCCAATGATACTATTATGATTTTTATCCTTTCACTGCTCCGGCAGTCAATCCTGCCAGCATCTTTTTGCTGCATAAGAAATAGAAAATAAATACCGGGATTACTGTAACTGTGATCGCTGCAAAGGTAGCGCCCCAATCTGTAAGCCCCATGCTTCCCACGTAGTCGTTCAGCCCCAAGGTGACAGTCTTCATATCCGTAGATCTGGTAAAGGTATAGGCATTGATATACTCATTCCAGCAGAATACCGCCTGCATGGTCGCCACCGTGATAATGGAGTTGCTGGACATGGGTATGACAATCTTGAAAAAAGAACCCAATGGCGTACAGCCGTCTATGATCGCTGCTTCCAGCATTTCCTCCGGGAAAAATTTGCTGAAGGAGTAGAATAGCTGGATCGAATAAGACAATGAAAAAGCAATCTGCGGCAGGATGATGGCTGCATAGGTATTGATCAGCCCCATCTTGTTAAAAATCGTAAACAGCGGGATCAGCGCCACCTGCATGGGGAGCATCAATCCCAAAAGAAAATAATTCAGCAAAAACTTTCTGCCCTTGAACCTAATCTTGCTCAACGCGAATCCTGCCATCAGCGCAAACAAAAGCAGCGGGATCAGAACACCGACCAGAACAATGATACTGTTCTTAAAATAGGTAAACATATGGCTCTTGGTAAAAACCGTAATATAATTCGTGAAATCCAAGGCGGACGGGAGCGCATAGGCTGGCAGCTTACGGAAATCATCCAGCGACTTAAAGCTTGAAGTAAACACATAGAAAAACGGGTATACCTGGAGCAGTACCAGAAGGATTGCAATGACCCACTTTACCGCGCCGCCAACCGTATATTTTCTTCTATTCATCAGTCATCCCCCTCTCTTGTCAGCCTGCGGAACGCCAATCCCACTACCAGGCAGATGATCACGATCATAATCGCCACAGCGCTTCCATATCCGTATCTCATACTGGAGAATGCCTGTTTATACATGTAAGTTGTCATCAGCTCTGACGCATTGCCCGGGCCACCGTGAGTCAAAAGATAGGAAAACTCAAAGGATCTTAAAGACCCATTTAATACAAGCAGGCAGTTGGCAATGATCACCGGCTTGATATAAGGAACTTTCACATACCAATAGGTTTGGAAGGTATTCGCGCCGTCAATCTTTGCCGCTTCTCCTAATTCGCTGGGGACACCGATCAATGCGGCATAAAAGATTACCATGTATAAGCCCAGATATTTATATGCCTCCACAAATGCCGTCACATACAGGGAGATGTTTGGATTTGAAATCCACTCCATCAATTTCAGCGACGGGTCAAAGAAGGAAAGCACCTGGTTTACAATTCCCGTCGGCGTTACCGACAAAAGCTTTGTAAAGATCTGGCAGATAGCAACCGATGAGATAACCACCGGTATGTAGTACAACGTCTGCAGGGTCACCCGCCCCTTTTTCATCCGGCTGAGCAGAATTGCGAACAACAATCCGCCAAATACCTGGATTAGGACATTGATCACCGTATAGATCAGCGTATGCCACACCGTAGAACCAAAAACTCCGTCTGCCGTCAAAAGATCTATGTAGTTTTTCAGTCCGACAAACAGTTTTTCCCCGACACCGCTCCAATCAAAGAAGCTGTAATAGCCCGCCCAGATAATGGAGACAACCACAAACCCGGTATAAATAATAAAAGCCGGCAATAAAAACATCAGCAGGACCCTTTTCTTCCCAAAAGCTTTCTGCACAAGACCCCTCCTCTCTTCTTTGAAAGAGACTGGCGATTGTTCGTCAGTCTCTTTTTGCGTTACTCATTTACCTAAAAATTTTTTATTCCGCCGTCACAAATGTGTCACAGGTGGCAATAAACTCATCCGGCGTCGTAATGCCCTGCGCCAGCTTCTGCTGCTCGTCCACGATCTTAGTCAGTACGTCGGAATCCAGCTTGTCATCCCAAGACGTCCATGCGACTTCCGCGTTTTCAAACATCGGCTGGGTGTCATAGTAAAGCTGCGGCAGCCCTTCCGGAAGTTCTTCGTTAAACGGTGAAAAGATCTGTGCCTGGGTATAGCATGCTTCCGAGAAGTTGTCACACATATAATCAAAGAATTCCTGCATGGTGTCGTCATAGGTCGCTTTGTTGAAACCTTCTGCAAACCCTGCGTGAACCGGTACATTGGTGGACATATTTTCCATCCCGTCTGTATCCGGAACCGGGAAGAAACCTAACTGCCCGTTGTCATACATCTCTTCCGCAAGTCCGATCTGCCCGGAACCTGTGTAGAAAATAGCCCCTGTGCCGCCAAAGAACAGATTGCATGCGGAAGTAAAGTCTACACTTGCAAAGCCCGGTTCAAAGTATCCCTTTGTCCCCAGATCCGCCAGCAGGTTTACTGCATACTGGGCAGATTCATTTTCGCTGAAAGAATCCGTGCCAGCCTGGTATCCTTCAATGAAATCCGGTCCTGTCACCCTCCACGGTGAGAAAGAAAGATACCGCATCAGCTGCCAAGCATCCGAACCGCCTACAATGACCGGAATTTCCCCGATGTCTGCGATTTTCTGGCACGCTTCCTCAAACTCTGCCCAGGTCGTCGGTGTTTCTGTGATTCCGGCTTCTTCAAAGATATCCGTCCTGTACATAAAATATTCGCAATACAAGCCCTGCGGGAACAGATACAGGTTTCCGTCATTGGCATCTGTCAGGAAATCCCGGATTGCCCCGTTTAGTTTATCCGCATATCCATTCCGTTCAAGCTCCGCTCCCACATCTACCAATGCGTCGATATCCAGGCAAGCCTGGGAAAGCGTCCCATTCGGGCAGCCAAAGATATCCGGAAGGGTATTGCTGTTGATATACATCTGAAGTTTTGTAAAATAATCCTGCATATCGTTTACCAGCTCGATTTCGTAGTCTAATCCCTTTTCCTCGCAGAAATTGCTGAGCAGGTAATCAAACACCATAAACTGTTCTGTGGACTCAGTTCCCTTCAAAAGCGCGGTGATTTTTGTCCGTTCCCCGTCATCCGCTGAAGCTGTCAGGGTTCCGCCCAGCAGGCTTACCGTCGTTGCCGCTGCCAAGATTGCCGTCAAAGCTTTTTTCATTTTCTTCATTCTCTTGTTCCTCCTTCATTGAGTATTTCTCCGTTTCGGTGATTTTATTGTATCCTTTTCCTTTTTCTGAAACAATTGGAAATACAAGTCAAAATGGGAGATTTGTACAC
>DVFT01000034.1 GCA_018713105.1 Candidatus Limivivens merdigallinarum
CAGCCTGTATGGGAAGTACAGATAGAAGTGGAAGGAAACCACATCAACTATTATTTTGACGGGGAGACCGGGAAGGAATTGGTTTGGTAAATGTTGGGAAGAGCATTGAAAAGCGATTGGATCAGGATGCTGGCGAACGTCAAATTCTGGCTGGCAATCCCGGGCGTCGCACTTTTAAACTGGCTGACCATAGCGGATGAATGGAACCTGGCGAGGCAGGAAAGCTCCCTGGTCTACTTTCTGGTAAGCAAAGAGGGGTTGGGCGTATTTTTCATTTTGATCACCCTGATGGCGGCATTGCCTTTTGGGGGATGCTTCCTGGAGGACAAGCGCTCCCGGTTTTTCCGGTATTGTCTTGAGCGGGGGAGCCTGCCCTCCTATTGCATCTCAAAGGTGGTCACTGCTTATGTGGGGGCATTTTTGTGCGTGTTCCTGGGGGACTGCCTGATTTTTGGGATTCTGGGTACGGGTGTCCCCTTCCTGACGGAAAGCCAGGTGGAATTCCAGGTATTCTCCCAGAGCCGGTATTATGGGACGATGACCCAAGGAGCGCCCATCCTTTATTGTATCATGGAATTTTCTTCGGAAGCGTCAGGGTATGCGTTTTCCTCGATGATTGCGTTCCTGGTGTCCATCTACAGCAGCAACAGCTTTGTGGTGCTGTCCTCACCGATCCTTTTTTACTATGGGAGCATGATGCTGTACCAGCTTTTGAAGCTGCCGGCGTTCTTTGACTGGCAGAATATCAGGCAGAACAGCTTCCTGTTTGCAGGCGCTTCTTCGGACTTTCAGGTGTGGGGGATGACGCTTCTGTATTTCCTTGCCGGGGCGGCTGTCTTTGGAATCCTGTTTTATCTACTGCTGAAAAGGAGAATGGAAAACATTGTTTAGAGAGATTGGAAAGGTAGGAAGGATCGGGATCAGCCAGACTTTCAGAGAACCCAGGCTGTACCTTGCCTGGTGTCTCTGGGGGCTGTCCGTGGGACCGCAGATGAATTCCCTGCGGGAAGTATCCGCTGCGGCGGGATACGCGGTCCATCCGTATGTGCTCCCGTTTTTCTTCCAGAATATCTTTATGGTGGTGCTGATGGCGATGGGGGCGCTGATGGTTTTCTGCGATGTGCCGGGGGTGACGGAGAATTCCTATTACCAGATTGTCAGATGCGGAAGGCGCGTCTGGTTTTGGGGGCAGATGGTAAGGATGCTCCTGGTGGGCTTTTTGTATACGGCAGGGGTGGCGCTCCTTCCGCTTCTGTACCTTTTAGGTCACTTGGAATGGAAGGCGGGCTGGGGCAAGATCCTGGGAAGCCTGGCGCAGATGAGCGTGGTGGGAGGCGTCGAAAGCCATTTTCGCGCTTCCTACCGGATCATTGCCAGTTTTTCATCCGGGGAGGCGATGGTTCTGGTATGTTTGATCCTTTATCTGAATGTGCTTTTGATCGGGAGCCTCACCCTATTTGGGAATATCCTGATTTCCAAATCCATGGGAGCGGTCTTAGGGGCGGCGATGGCATTCCTGCCGTACCTGACCATCCGGCTTTCCGACCTGAACCTGGCGTATTACATCGCCCCGCTTGCCTGGCTGGACTTAGGATTGTTCCAGCCTTTTATGGGAAGCGGGATGCCGACGCTGCCCTATGTCTTTGCCGTATTAATCGGTGGAAACCTTCTGTGCATCATGGCGGCTTATTTTGGGATCATGAAGAAAGACATGGTCCTGCAGAATTACCACTGAGGGGGGAGGAAGATGGAGATCCTTGTGAAACAGGTCAGCAAAAGCCTAGGGAAAAGGCAGGTGCTGAAGGAAATCAATTTTGAAGCCAGATCCGGGGAAATCGTAGGGATTATCGGGAGGAACGGATCGGGGAAAAGCGTGTTCTTCAAATGCCTGGTAGGGCTGTTCCAGCCGAATTCCGGGGAAATTTGGATCGGCGGCGAAAAGATCAGCCCCAAATCCAGGCTGGGAAGCCGGGTGGGCATGATCATTGAGCAGCCCGGCTTCCTGCCGCAGTACAGCGGCTACCGGAACCTGAAGATCCTTGCAGCCCTCCAGGGCAGAGCGGGGAAGAAGGAAATCGAGGAGAGCCTGAAGGCGGTAGGGCTCTATGAGGAGAGAAACAAGCAGGTGGGGAAATATTCCATGGGCATGAAGCAGCGCCTTGCCCTCGCCCAGGCAATGATGGAAGACCCGCCTGTTTTGATCCTGGACGAACCCATGAATGGTCTGGACAAGAAGGGCGTGGAGGAGATGCGAAGGCTTTTGGGGGAGATGCGGGAAAGGAGGAAGCTGATCCTGATGGCAAGCCATAATAAGGAAGATATCGAGCTTTTGTGCGATCGAGTGTATGAAATGGATGCAGGGGAAATTTCTCTGAAAATAAATGGATAATAGATAAAAATTCTGGACATTTATCGCTGCATATGGTTTAATGATCTTAGAATTAGTTGGAAAAAAACGGCTGCCGGGGAATATCTTGATGCTACAGAATAGGGTATAGGATGGATATTCCGAGAAAAAGTGGAAAACCAGAAGATTTGCCGATATGGCAAGGAAGGAGGAGAGATGCGTATGAAAAAGAGATGGATGATGTTTGGGATTTTAGGAGTGCTTGCCATTGGAAGTTTTACCGTGTATGCCTCCGAACAAGCAGTTTCCGAATCGGAGACGGAACGGAACATTACCTCTCAGGAAGTCGAGGCAACCACAGAAATGGAAACTGAGGCAGAACCCGTGATTTGCACAGAAGCCACGGCGGTGGATTTTGTCGAGGCAACGACGGAGGGAATGGCAGGAGAAGAATCCCCTGACGGTGAGATTACCCCGGAAATGCAGATTTGCCGGGAGTTTTTGGGAAACTATTTTACCGTAGATCTGGACGAGGCAAAAAAGACGCTTTGGATTTTAGAGGGAGCCGCCAGTGAGGACTCCGAGAAAGCCTTGGAGGATTACTTAAGCCGCCAGACGGTTTCTGGGAAAGAAGGCGTGGTACTTTCTCTTTCTGAGGAAGAGGATTCCGCCCTTGCAGCTGTCACCGATGAAATCTGGGAAGAATTTTTTTCAGATTTCTCCGAGGATCTGAAAGGCGAGCTCCTCGCAAACCGCAGCCTTACGATGTCTCTCCGCTTCGCTGTGGAGAACGAAAGTGATCTTGTCATTCTCTCCCAGGTCTTGGATCACGAGGCAAAGAGCGAGGATGGACAGACCAGCTTTTCCTTCCACGTCACGGTACAGGCAGGCGATCGGGAAGAAACGGTTGACGGGAGTATCGCGGTGGCTCCCAATGGAATGGGGGAATGGATGTTTACCAATTTTTATATCGGGTAAAGCGGAGCCAAAGAGGGCATCCAGGAAGTCGCGGGAGGGCTTGATGGATGCCCTTTGGTTGTCTGAGGATTGGGGGTGTTTGTTATGAAGAGAAGGAGCGTCAGTCCAGCTTTGTATTTGGCAGCTGCCGGAATCTGCCTGCTTCTGGCGTTGGTTCCAGCACAGGCAGAGGAAAAACCTTCCGCCGATCCGAAACGTTCCGTTGTGGAAAGAAACCGTGCAGAAAAATCCAAAGCTCAACAGAAGGTGGAAGAGATTGAGAACGTTCAGTTCAATCTGATCAAAACAGGAGCAAAGGAATTCGGCGCGGAGAGACTTTCGGATTTCCTGGAGGACTTGGAGTCTGCTGTCTGTGAAGAAAACCGGGTGAAGGATCATTCGCTGCCGGAAGAATATATTACGGTGATCCTGACGCATACAGACAGGGAGAAGGAGCTTTACCTTTTCTTCCAGCAGGACGGTTCCTGGTATTTGCAGACGGAGGACTCGGCGTTTTATGGGAAGGCGGACTTTATAGAAGAGTATATTGATTTCCAGGAGGCGGATTCAAACCGGACTTCTTCTGCGAAAGTTGAGATTTTCCCATTGACAGAAAGCCAGATCGAGTGGGGAAAACAGTTTGAAACCTATGATGTTTCGTATTGCTTTGGAAATTCTGTACTGCGGGAATTGGAAAACGGATTGGAAGAAGAGGAAGCTATCAAGGTGACCAGGGAGAAGCTGGGAAGCCTTTTGAAGCGGTATCGGTATGCGATTTCCCATGAACTGTACCAGGGAGAGGAGGAGCATGAGAGGCGGAGAGAGGAGTTTCTGGAATCCTTAAAGGAAGCTATGAATTATGAGGAGGTTGAGGAATATTACCAAAAGCACCAGACCTCCAGAGAGCAGATCCTGGAAAAGGGCAAAGAGCTTTGGGAAGCGGAAATGGTGATCGAAGATATGACCCGGATGATCTATGAGAAATTCCGGCATGGGGAAGATGAGATCCATGGAATCGTCTGTGAGGATGTGAGGGAGTATTGGGGAAACTTTTTGATGCAGGTGGTATACCCGGAAATGGAAGAAAAGGAAGGGGAAGCCATTGAGGAAACATTGGATGAGGCAGAAGCTTTTTATCGGGAAAACCGAATTAAAAAAGATTAAAATAGGAACCGAAGGCAGACAGAATGTTGTTAAGAGAAGGTTTGAATCCCTATGAAGTGAGTACGATGATGCGGCTTGCCATTGTAGGTTCTTCTGGAATGGGGGCTTTGGTTTATGAGCCGGATAGAAAGCTTGGAATGGAAGGACAAGAAGGAACGCTGGATGAACTGGCAAAAAGCTGCGGGGAAATTCTGAAGTCAAAGGACAGTGGAAATCTGGACGAACTTTTTCGAATGGGAGGGTCTTCCGGCGGAGCAAGACCTAAAGTGAATTACCGCA
>DVFT01000035.1 GCA_018713105.1 Candidatus Limivivens merdigallinarum
TTGAAAGAGCCGGCGTGGATCCGAAATATAAAATTCCGGTAGGCATTACCAAAGCAGCATATCTGGAAAGCCGGCTTGCAGACGCCCTGACGGAAGAAGACGACTATGACCTGATGGTAATGGGAAGGTCACAGGGGCAGGGCTGTTATTGTTTTGTAAACGGAATTGTACAGACACAAGTACAGAAGCTGCAGAGCCATTATCCCTATATTGTCGTAGACAACGAAGCCGGCATGGAGCATATCAGCAGAGGGATTCTGCCGAATATGGAAATTGCGATTCTGGTCAGCGACTGCTCGCGGAGAGGCGTACAGGCGGCGGGACGGATCGCAGCCTTGATGAAAGAGCTGAATTTCCATCCCAAAAAGGTGGGATTAATCGTGAACCGGGCGCCGGGAGGAAATCTGGACGTAGGAACCATGGAAGAGATTCAGAAACAGAAGCTGGATTTGCTGGGTGTCGTCCCCCAGGATGAGGAGGTATATCGTTTTGACTGTGAAGGGCGCCCCACCGTGCAGCTGCCAGAAGATTCACCGGTCAGGGAAGCGCTGAAGGGGATCATTGAAAAGTTGGAATTATAAACCGGACAGGAGAAAAGGAGCAGATTCATGAAAATTGCAGTGACTGGAAAAGGCGGTGTGGGAAAGACCACAATTTCCGCAGTACTGGCACGTCTGTATGCTGAGGAAGGGAAGAAGGTATTCGCTGTAGATGTGGACCCGGACGCAAACCTGGGGCTTGCGCTTGGCTTCCCGGAAGAACAGCTGGAGAAGATGATACCGATCAGTAAGATGAGAATGCTGGTAGAGGAACGGACAGGAGCGGATAAAAGCAACACTGTTGGGAACTGTCGAAACCGCGGGCGGCGGGTGTGTCTGCCCGGAAAATGTGATGCTGAAACGGATCATTAATCATCTGGTTCTCCACAGAGATGATATTGTCATCCTGGATATGGAGGCTGGTCTGGAACATCTGGGGCGCGGGACAACCTCCGGCATGGATCAGTTTATCGTGGTAATCGAGCCGGGAGCCAGGAGTGTACAGACTTATCAGAATGTGAAGCGGCTGGCAGAAGGGCTGGGCGTGAAAAAGGTAAAAGTTATTGCCAATAAAGTCCGGGATGAAGAAGACGAAAAATTTGTCAGGGCAAAGATTCCGGAGGAAGATTTCCTGGGATGTGTCCACTATAATGCAGAGGTCATAGAGGCGGACCGGGAAGGTGCTTCGCCATATGGCTTCAGTAAAGCGGCGACAGATGAAATCCGTCAGATCAAAAAGACGTTCGATGCAATGACAGAAAAGGATACCTGCAGCAACGGAGAATAACATTTATGAAAGAAGGTGGAGAAATGATCGAATTTGCAGATTGCCAGGATATAAGGAAAATGGCAGTAATCAAAGAAATTGATTGCCCCAAGTGTGGTGCGAAGGATGGCATCGAGGTGTTTGAGCGGGACAGCCTGACAATAGGGGAGAGCATATGCGATCAATGCGGCTACACCATCCCGGAAGGGGTAGCACTGGATCCATATCTGGAGCAGTTAGAACAAAGGAAGGAGACAGGCAGATGAAAGTAACCATATGCGGAAAAGGTGGATGCGGGAAATGATACAGGAACGGTATGAGAAACACAATCTGGAAATGCAGCCCTATCGCCATTATCTCGCGGAATATCAAAATATGCAGCCTGAGGAAATTGGACGCCATCTGGAAATTCCGTTTGATAAAAATACCAGACTTTTTCACATCAAATTTATGGAGAAAAATTACACGGTCAGCCATCCGGACCTGGAGATTCACTGTCTCGATGAAAAGGACAGCCAGGCGGTTCTATGCAATGACATTCATGCAAAAATACTGCTGCTCCGTTATTTTACGGAAGGGGATTATATGAAGGCTACAGGAAATCTTCTTTCCTACCGGGATCTCCCATGGGGTGAGGTATATTACCGCCAGTTCTACGGAAGATGTGTCATGAGACTCGCCAGAATGTTTGGAAAGCAGCCGGAAGCCTTTCAAAAAGCTATGTTTCGTTTTATGGTTGGGTGATGAGGAATTTGCGCCATCTGCCCAGATCCTTTTTTCAGATAACTTTCCGGTGGCTTATACAGCTGAGGATGTGGCTTATATTGGAGATGTGGTTTTAGATTATATGAAATTCAGGAACGTGGGGTGAACCGGGCTGAGTCTGGGTCTGTGTTGAAAATCGTAATTAAGCCATAAGTTTCTTCTAAAAAATGCATACGAATCATACTTTTTTTGCATGGAAAATCAAAGGAAAAGAGTATTGGACAAAAGGAATCCTGGTTTTTATAATCAGATATATTCAGAGAGGCAAATTTTATGAACAGTTCTGCTGGCAGAGCAAGAAGCAGCCGCCATCCTGGAGGCAGAGGGGCTGAAGATTTCTGCGATCCAGAACCATTACATCCTGCTGAACCGTTTTTTCGAGACCACTGAAGAGCTGATTTATTCCCGCGGGCAGCGAGCCGAGCGGGAATAAATTCTGCTATAACCTTTATCTTTCTATCAGTTTCCAGCCGGCGGCTTCTCGCCGGGCGTTCAGAAAATCAGCATATAATCCTGGTATTTCTGCCAGTTCCTGGTGGGTTCCCTTCTGTACGATCTGTCCTTTGTCCAGTACGAGGATCTGGTCTGCCTTTTCTACCGTTTTGAGGCGATGGGCAATCATCAGGATTGTCTTATCCTTCATCAGTGCTTCCATAGCTTTCTGAAGTTTATCTTCGTTTTCCGGATCCACATTGGCTGTCGCTTCATCAAAAATAATGATGGGTGCATTCTTTAAGATCGCTCTGGCAATGGAAATCCGCTGCTTTTCACCGCCGGAAAGAGTGGTGCCTCCTTCTCCGACGACCGTGTCATAACCATCTGGGAGCGCTGAGATAAATTCATGACAGCAGGCTTTTTGGGCGGCAGCAACCACTTCCGCGTGGGTGGCGTCAGGGCAGCCGAATTTAATATTGTTCTCAATGGTATCTGCAAAGAGGTATACCCGCTGAAAGACCATGCTGATCTGGTCCATCAGTGATTCCAGCGTATAATCCCGGACATTGGTTCCTCCGATTTGGATGCTTCCGCCGTCCACATCCCAGAATCTGGCGATCAAATTGCAAAGGGTGGTTTTTCCGGAGCCGCTGGGACCGACGATGGCTGTGGTGGTCTTGTCGGGAATCGTCAGGGAGACATCATGCAAAATCGCTTTTTTCTCATAGGAAAAATTCACATGCCGGAAGATAATATCGTGGTTTTGAGGATGGATTTCTTTTCCTTTTTCATCCATTTCCGGGATTTCATTGATCTTATCGGCATGGTCAATGGAACTTCCCACCACCCGCAGGGTGGACATGGCGCTGCCGGTGGACTGGATCTGTGAGAATACCATAAAGGAGATGACGACGGTCATCAGGGCATCCGGCAGATTCATGGTGCCGCCAAAGGAAAATAATACGGCAGCTCCCATGATGAACACGGAAAAGATATGGAGACTTAATTCCTGAGCAATCATATAGGGGGTAAAAGCCCTTTCAATATCCAGGTTGCTTTTGCGGTTATATTCCAGTGCTTCCTGTATCCGATGGTCCCCCCTTCCGGTGAGATTGAACGATTTGATGACACTCATCCCCTGAATCTGTTCCAGAACCGCCTCCACCAGTCTTGCTTCGGATTCCTGACGGTGAGGAATGACACTGGCAGATTTTTTCTCCATGACAGAAGTAATTCCAAGATAAAGGAGCATACCGGTAAGTGTCAGAAGTCCGATCCGATAGTCGAACGCAAAGACACACAGGGTGAATACCACAGAGTTGATAAGACCTCCCAGAATATTCACCAATACCACGGGTCCCATGGTTTCGGCTACATCCAGTACCGTAGTGGCGACACCTGTGATTTCACCCAGACTTGTGTCATTAAAATAGCCCATAGGAATCCGTTTTAATTTATCTCCAATGGCAATGCGGCGGTTTGCGACCATAAAGTAGCCGGCATGGGTCTGCCAAAGCTGTGTAAAGCGATTGATCACCGCCCGTCCTACAATGCTTGCAAGAAGCAGTCCAAGTGCAGTAAAAGCCGGCTGGTTGGTATCTGTTCCATCGGTGAGAGCCAGAAGGATACCATAAATGGCGCCAACCTGCAGCATATGAAAAACTGCATAGAAAAATCCCCAGAAGACAGATTTATTGATATTTTTCCGTTCTTCCCCGGCAAACTGCCAGATCTTGCGTAATACTCCAATCATGCGATTTCACCGTCCTTTGCACCGATGTGAGCCTTCCACATCTCCTGATAAAGTGAATTGGTTTCCAGAAGCTGCTGATGAGTGCCTTCTCCAGCCACCCTGCCGTTCTCAATGATAAAAATCCGATCCGCATCGGTGATGGTGGAAAGACGGTGGGCGATCACAATGACGGTTTTTCCTTTTACCAGTTTTGCGGTTGCCCGCTGGATCACCGCTTCATTTTCCGGGTCGATGTACGCGGTAGCCTCATCTAAGATAACAATGGGGGCGTCTTTCAGCATTGCGCGGGCAATGGCAATCCGCTGGCGTTCCCCTCCTGATAAGTGTGCGCCTCCTCCTCCGACAAAGGTATCGTATCCATGCTCCAGCGCGCGGATGAATTCATCGCAGCCGGCTGCTTTCGCCACTGCCTCCACCTCGGCATCTGTGGCGGACAGTCTTCCCATACGAATATTTTCCCGGACAGTTTCATCAAACAGAAAATTGTCCTGGGAGACAAAAGCTACCTGATCGTAGAGCTGAGAGAGGGGAATTTCCTTTAAGTCGAATCCGCCCAGGGAAATCTTTCCCTGGTTGACATCCCAGAAACCTGCGATCAATTTGGCGATCGTTGATTTCCCACTGCCGGAAGGTCCCACAAAAGCAGTCATGGTTCCTGACGGGATGTGAAGGCTTACCTGATGCAGAATCTCCTGATCTTTATGGTAGCCGAAAGAAACCTCGTCCACACAGATATCCCTGCCTGTCAGCTGGACCTCCTGGCTGGCATGATGCTGTTCCTCGCTGTTTAAAATAGAATCTACTTCTCCAACAATGGTCCCTACCTTTGCCAGGCTGTCCACGAAATCCATAGCTGCCAGCAGCGGACCTGCAATCCCCAATGAAAGGATCATGGTCGTGATAAAAGTCTCTGCTGATAAAGTTCCGGCTCGGTACATCAGCCATCCTGCCGGCAGAATTGTGATCAATGTGGTAGGAGCAAGGGCACGGGAAATGGAGACAGGCATCTGACAGCTCTTCATCCAGTGGTAAAAATAAGACGCATTTGCTCTCACACGTTCTGAAAATTTGGCATAAGAATTTTTTCCCTGGTTGAACGCTTTGATGACTTCGATTCCTCCAATGTATTCCACGATGGTAGAATTCATAGCCTGATTGACTTTTACGGAACCTTCATACTGCTTTCCGTAGTTTTTCATTACCGCCATCATAAATGCCATACCTACCGGGATAGACACCAGGGAAAGCAATGCCATACGCCAGTCCAGGATGAAGAGATAAACCAGGATACACATCGGAGCCAGCAGATTGGCGGTCATCTCAGGCAGGAGATGGGCAAGGGGACGTTCCATGCTCTCTACCTGGTCTACAATTATCTGTTTCATCTGCCCGCTGGAGATATCCATGACGGTTCCCAACGGCAATTTTGGCAGTTTGTTTAACATCTGTTCCCGTATCCCTTTCAGGATGGAAAAAGTAGCTTTGTGAGACATGGAAAGAGCGAGAGCGTAGAGGGCTGCCCTTAAAGCAAAGCCGATCAGTGCAATCAGGCACCACCGGAGATAGTAGGATATATCCCGGTTGTCAGTGAGCAGACCTATGATAATCTGTGCAGCTGCCACATAAGGCAGGATACCGCAGAGCACGCCTGCCGAAGCAGAGAAAATTGCCCGGATCAGACCGCCATGTTCCTTTTCTCCCAGCTCCCATAAACGGAGCAAGGGACTTTGTTTTTGCATATGGATTCCTCCTTTATTGGTTAGAAAAAACTAACACATGTTTCTATAAAATGGCTGCACCTGCGGATCCGTACAGGAACAGCCAGATTATCCGATTAGGCTTCCGATGCGTCAAAAATCGTAGTGAAGCCCTGCATATGATACCGGTTCAGCAGCCGGATATAGGTGACGGCGTCTGCCTTCGCCATCTTGTGGCGGACCACCTCAAACATTCCGTTAAAGTAGGCAGTTACGACGATATGGATGAATTCTTCCGTCACCAGACCGGATTTGACGCTTTCACAGCCAATGACCTCCATGTATTTATAAGTGTAATCCACCTCGATCTTTACCAGTTCATCAAGAAAAGAAGAAAAGCGGGTACCTTCCGCGCCATCCAGCAGGATTTGAAATTCTTCAAAATGGTCATAGATATAGTCCAGCATCTCCATCTGATGGCGGGAGGTGTATTCGCCCATTTCCGCTTGCTGTTTTTCATCGTCAAATCGATGAAAATTTTCCTGTATCTCCAAAAACAACGCCATAAGCCCATCTGCTGCTGGCTCCACAATGGCAGAAAAGAGCCCTTCTTTATCCTGAAATCTCGTATAGATCGATCCGGTACTGGTACCTGCCTCCTGGGCGATGGCACGCAGGGAAGCATCTTTGTAACCCTTCTTGAGGAATTCTCTTTTCGCGCATTCCAACACGGCTTCGTAAACGCCTTCAATTTGCTTTGCCAATTTCATTCCTCCTTCAATTCATAACAGTGTTTCATAACGATGTTATGATTATAGCTCTATTTGTGATAGATGTCAACCTATTTTGCGCTGAATGGCTGCAAATTTTCCTTGATTTGAATACCCAACCTGTTCCGATATCTCCGCATCGGAAAGAATTTTCAGGGGCATGAAATGCGGGTAGAAGGAGGAGGTGGGCGCCGAGGATTGGAGGTTGGAGTCGGGAAAAACTTTCGTCTGTCCGATTATTTTAAAAATCCAAACGGAGTATTTTGGAACTATTCAGAGTGGTGCGCGATGTTTGTGCTATGGTAAGATTTAGCTATGCGGAGCACTGTTTTGCATCTTTACAAAAATGTTAGTTAAATCTAACTAGAGTGGAGGTAACCAGAGAATGAAAGTAGAAAGTAACAAACTGCAGGCGAAAGATCTCATCCATGTAGGTATTTTCACAGCCGTCTATTTCGTCATTTTCTTTGCGGGTATGATGCTGGGATATATCCCCATTTTTATTCCGCTGTTAGGGTTAGTATGCCCGATCCTGTGCGGAATTCCTTTTATGCTGTATTTAACAAAGGTCAGGAAATTTGGGATGGTCTCTCTGACCGGTATTGTCCTTGGACTGCTGAATCTGATCATGGGAAGCGGAGCCCTGGTGCTGGCTGGCGGCGCAGTGTTTGGCATTGCAAGTGATTTGATTTTAAGAGCCGGAACATATCAAAGCTGGAAATGCACGCTCCTTGGCTACGGAGTGTTTTCCCTTTGGATCATGGGATATGTGAGCCGGATGTTTCTCACCCGCACAGAGTTCTTTGCCTCACTTGTAAGCAGCTACGGACAGGAATATGTGAATACACTCATGGCTTATACCCCCGATTGGATGTTCCCTGTTTTATTCCTTGTAACCTTTCTCGGTGGTATTTTGGGAGCTTTGCTTGGAAAATCTGTGCTGAAAAAGCATTTTGAAAAGGCAGGGATTGCCTGATGGATAGGACGGTTACGGCTCTGAAATTTGAAAATAAGACCGTCCTTCCCACTGATCCGAGGACAAAGCTGTTTTTGACTGTAACGGTCAGTACCATTATGATCACTGGCGGCACAGGCGGATTTATGAACCTGATCCGCCCATGCCTCATGGCGTGTCCGATTGCTTTTCTGTTTCTTTCACGGAAATGGGGAGCCGCAGTCAGATTTACAATGACCTACGTCATTTTGTTTGTTTTAGAATTAACGGTGCTGCCTCTGCTTACTGGCATATGGAATTTTATTTTGGGCGCTGCGGTCGGAATCTATACGCACATGCTTCCGGGATTTATCATGGGGTATTATCTGGTGAGTACCACAACGGTCAGTGAATTTGTCGCGGCTATGGAGCGAATGCATGTTCCGCAAAAGATCGTGATTCCTGTATCCGTGGTGTTCCGTTTCTTCCCTACGGTAAAAGAGGAATATGCGGCGATACGGGATGCCATGAAGATGCGCGGCATCACTACCTTGCGTAGTCCCATGAAAATGCTGGAATACCGGGTAGTTCCTCTGATGATATCGATTGCCAAAATCGGAGAAGAATTGTCTGCAGCGGCTCTTACAAGAGGGCTTGGAGCGCCGCAGAAACGGACGAACATTTGTAAAATTGGCTTTGGACCTTTGGATATTTTCTTCTTCCTGCTGGCGATTCCTTGTTGGGTCGGGTTCTTTATCTGTTAGGAGGAAGGGGTCTATGCTTGAATTTCATAATATCAATTTTCGCTATGCCCAGGAAGCGGATACCGGCGGGGGCGGTCTTATGGACATTAACCTAATCATTCCGGACGGTCAGATGATCCTTTTGTGCGGGCAATCCGGCTGCGGCAAAACTACCTTGACCCGGCTGGTGAACGGGTTGATCCCCCATTATTATGAGGGCGCATTGAGCGGCGAGGTGCTGCTTGACGGCAAAAATATCAGCAGGCTTCCGCTCTATGAAACGGCAAACTATGTGGGGAGCGTTTTTCAAAATCCACGCACACAGTTTTTTACCGTGGACTCCACCAGCGAACTAGCCTTTGGGTGTGAAAACCAGGGTCTGCCCGAAGACGAAATTATCCAGCGGGTGCAATCGACTGCGGAGCAGTTTGACATGGAGGAGCTGTTGGGCAAAAATATTTTTTCTCTGTCTGGCGGAGAAAAGCAGAAAATTGCTTGCGCCTCTGTGTCTGCCGCAAACCCGTCCGTCATTGTCCTGGATGAACCATCCTCTAATCTGGATACGTCAGCTACAAAAGATTTGCGTCGGATGATACAAATTTGGAAACAGCAGGGGAAAACCGTTATCATTGCGGAGCATCGGCTCTATTATCTGAAAGAGCTGATCGATCGTGTTGTCTATCTAAAAGACGGGAAGATTGAAAAGGATTATCCAGCGTTGGATGCACTTAAACTGTCCGCGGTACAGCAGGCAAAAATGGGGCTGCGCCCTTTTAACCTTGGCACGTTTCCTGTCACAGTGCATCCTGGCACGGACAGGGATTCTATCGAATGCAAGAACTTCCATTTTGCTTACACAAGGCAAAGGGCTGCCCTGGAGATTGGCTGCCTTTCGCTGCCGCAGAGGGGTGTGATTGCGGTGATCGGCAATAACGGAGCAGGAAAATCTACGTTTGCCCGCTGTCTGTGTGGGCTGGAAAAACGCTGCCGGGGCATTGTGAAAGTAGGTGGAAAACCGTATAATAGAAAACAAAGGCTGTCCCTGTGCTATATGGTTATGCAGGATGTCAACCATCAGTTGTTTGCGGAAAGTACAGAGGAAGAATTGCTCATCAGCATGACGAAAGCAGCTTCCGCCAAGGTCGATGCGGTTCTTAAGCGACTGGATCTGCTGCAGTTTAAGGAACGGCATCCAATGACGTTATCCGGTGGTCAGAAGCAGCGGGTGGCGATTGCCGCCGCCCTTGTTTCCAACCGTGAAATATTAGTGTTGGATGAGCCTACCAGTGGTCTGGATTTACAGCATATGAAAGAAGTGGCGGATGAACTTGTAACGATACAGGAAATGGGCAGAACCTCTCTTGTCATCACCCATGATTATGAGTTGATCGTCAGCTGCTGTACGCATGTACTGCATTTGGAGCATGGTAAGGTACA
>DVFT01000003.1 GCA_018713105.1 Candidatus Limivivens merdigallinarum
CTGCTGTCTTGGGTTCAGGAATATTATCCTAAAACGCTTCGGGGATTTCTTACCTGCCACGCAAGATTTGATTTCGCACAGAGAGCATTTGGTTTGGGAGTAAGAGGATATTTGCTGAAGCCAGTGAACAGAGAAGAGCTGCTGGCATTTCTGAAAGGATGCATCGCAGAGCTTCAGGAACATTCCATGTTGCAGAAAAAGGATAACGAAAAGAAGGAAACAAAAGTATATTCCCCGCTGATACAGAGCGCTATTGATTATATTGACCAGCATCTCGGAGAAGCCCTGTCAAGGGATAGTATCAGCAGGGAGCTGTTCGTCAGTGAGACATATCTTTCCAAGGTTTTCACAAAGGAGCTTCATACGACGCTTTCGGATTATATTACAGACCAAAGGGTTTGCCGTGCCAAAAAGCTTCTTAAGGAGACGAATCTTCCGGTTACAGAGATTAGCCTTCAGGTAGGATATAATTATCCAGCATATTTTGCGAAAATTTTTCGCGAAAAAGTCGGAATGAAACCGAACCAGTATCGGATAGAAACATCCGATTCTCAGATTAATTGAAGAAAAAGCCCAAAATATATCCCCAGGGTGGGCTTGCGGCAGAACCGTTTTCAAAATATAATACATAATGCAAGCTGAAAGTCAGCTCAACGATGTGAAACAGGAACGAATCAACAAACGGAAACGTTGCAAGGCAAACTGGAGGACAAAATGAAAAAAAGACTAATCAGCATCTTGTGCTGTGCAGCGCTGGCTGTCAGCATGATCTCTACAACGGTATCGGCGGCGGAAAACGAGGATGCCTCGGAAAACGTAAGTGAACAGGGCACGACCGAAAAGGATGAGGTCGTTGTGACGATGCCGCCCACCTCGGAGCCGGCGTCCGGGTTTGATCCGGCATATGGCTGGGGAGCGGGAGAGCATGTACATGAGCCGCTGATCCAGAGTACCCTGACGGTGACCACTGCGGATCTTCAGATTGCCAATGATCTGGCGACGGAATACAGTGTCAGCGACGACGGGCTGACCTGGACGGTGAAGATTCGTGATGATGTGAAATTCACGGACGGGGAGCCGCTGACGGCTTCTGATGTGGCATTCACTTATAATAATTGCAAGGAAAAAAGTACAGTCAACGATTTTACCATGCTGGAGGAAGCGGTAGCAGTGGACGATACCACGGTGGAATTCCATATGACAAGACCGTTTTCTATCTGGCCGTATACTATGGCGACGGTGGGAATCGTACCGGAACACGCCTATGATGAAAATTATGGGCAGAATCCCATTGGGTCGGGGCGGTATATCATGAAGCAGTGGGACAAAGGGCAGCAGGTGATTTTTGAGGCAAATCCCGATTACTACGGAGAAGAGCCAAAGATCAAAAGGCTGACCGTGCTGTTCATGGAAGAGGACGCGGCGCTGATCGCAGCCATGGCAGGTCAGGTAGATGTGGCGCACACAGCGGCTTCCTACAGTGAGGAAGTGCTGGACGGATACAATCTGGTCTCTGTGCAGAGTGTGGACAACCGGGGATTCAATCTCCCTGCCTGCGATCCGGTGGAGCAGGATGGTATTACTTACGGCAATGCGTTTACTTCGGATGTCAATGTGAGGCGTGCCATCAATATCGGGATTGACCGGGAAGAGATGATCCAGAACGTGCTGAACGGATACGGCACTGCCGCGTACAGCATTTGTGACCAGATGCCCTGGTATAATGAGGAAAGTGAAGTGGAATACGACCAGGAGGAGGCAAAACGGCTCCTGGATGAAGCAGGCTGGGTGGAAGGAGACGACGGTATCCGCGAAAAGGACGGTGTGAGAGCGGCGTTTACGCTGTTGTTCAGCACCGGGGATTCTGTGCGGCAGGCTCTGGCTGAGGATACGGCAAACCAGCTTCGGGAAATCGGAATTGAAGTGACCACCGAAGGGGTGGGCTGGGATACGGCATATGACCGGGCACAGTCCGAACCGCTGATGTGGGGATGGGGAGCACATACTCCCATGGAGCTTTATAACATCTACCATACGGTAGAGGGAAGCGGAATCGGTCAGGCGACGTACTCTCCCTATGCCAATGAAACGGTAGATCAGTATATGGATGAGGCACTGGCAGCCACAGATTTGGAGGAATCCTATGAGCTGTGGAAAAAGGCACAGTGGGACGGAACGACTGGGGTCACTCAGGAGGGGGATATTCCCTGGATCTGGCTGTGCAACGTGGATCATCTGTATTTTGTCAGGGATGGGCTGAATATCGGAGAACAGAAGATCCATCCCCATGGGCATGGCTGGTCCATTGTCAACAACGTGGATCAGTGGTCTTGGGAATCCTAACAATTGTTGGAAAGAACGTGGGGGACGCAGATGTTTGAAGCGTCCCTTTTGCGTGGTATCTATGGATGGGAAAGGAGAAGACCCTATCTGATCATATGAGGAGGAAAAGACAGCAATGAAGTGGTCTGTTTTTATCGCAAAAAATTTTGGCAGGATGGTGCTGCTGGTGATCTGCGTCAGCATCGTGACCTTTTGGCTGATGAAGCTTTCTCCAGTGGATCCTTTGCAGGCAAACGTAGGGCAGGTGGCATTGGGGAGCATGAGCCAGGAGCAGATTGAGAAGCTGGAGGATTACTGGGGGGTGGATGAACCGCCGGTGCAGCAGTATCTGGGCTGGGCAAAGGATTTTATCCGGGGGGACATGGGTACTTCCCTGGTATACCGTCAGCCGGTCACGGAAGTGATCGGGGAAAAGCTCTCCAATTCCTTGATTCTGATGGCGGCAGCCTGGATCCTTTCCGGAATCCTGGGATTCGTTATGGGCGTTGTGGCGGGGATGAACCAGGGGAAAGCCATTGACAAGGTGATCAAGGGATACTGCCTTTTGATTTCCAGTACGCCGGCGTTCTGGCTGGCAATGCTCCTTCTGATGATTTTTGGCGTCTGGCTGAAAATTTTCCCAATTGGTTTGAGTGTTCCTATCGGCGTGGAAGCGGAGGGAGTGACGATTGCAGACCGGATTTATCACGCCTTTCTCCCGGCTCTTACTTTGAGCATCACAGGGGTATCCAACATCGCTCTTCATACCAGGGAAAAGATGATTGATATCTGTGGAAGCGACTTCATGCTTTTCGCAAGGATGAGAGGGGAGAAGGGCTTCCGCTTGTTTCAATATTATGGCTTTCGGAATGTGCTTTTGCCGGGGATCACACTGCATTTTGCCTCTATCAGTGAGATTTTCGGAGGATCTGTGCTGGTGGAGCAGGTCTTTTCCTATCCCGGGCTTGGGCAGGCTGCGGTCAATGCGGGGCTTGGAAGCGACATGCCCCTTTTGATGGCGATCACCATTGTGAGCGCCCTGTTTGTGTTCGGGGGCAACCTGATTGCGAACATTCTCTACGGAGTGGTGGATCCGAGAATCAGAAAGGGAGGGGCAGTGAAATGAAAAGATGGAATCGAAGACAGCGGGTGCTGGCGGGATTGATCCTTTCTGTGACTTTTTTGGCTGTGGTCTGCATTGCGGGCTCCCTCTGTACGCAGCAGGCGTTGACTACGGATCTCTCACAAAAAAATATCGCACCCGGGGCAGAGCATATTTTCGGCACGGACTGGCTGGGACGGGATATGCTGATGCGGACCTTGAAGGGGCTTTCCTTAAGTATTCTCATCGGAATCCTGGCGGCAGCAGTCAGTGCAGTCATCGCGCTGGTGCTGGGCGTGGCGTCCGCGACTTTAGGGAAAACGGTGGACAGCGTGATCACTTTTGTGATCGACCTGGTAATGGGAATTCCCCATATGCTGCTTCTCATCCTGATCTCCGTGGCAATGGGGAAAGGGCTGACAGGAGTGATCGTAGGGGTAGCTTTAAGCCACTGGCCTTCTCTTGCCAGGCTGATCCGGGCAGAGGTCATTCAGTTAAAAGAAAGCCCTTATATCCAGATTTCAGAGCGTTTGGGAAAAAGCAAATGGTATATTGTGAAAAAGCATATGCTTCCTCACCTATTGCCGCAGTTTATTGTAGGCTTGATCCTTCTGTTCCCCCATGCGATTCTCCATGAATCCAGCATCACCTTCCTGGGATTCGGGCTGTCCACAGAGCAGCCGGCGATCGGGATCGTGCTCTCGGAATCCATGCAGTATCTTGCCATGGGAAGATGGTGGCTTGCCCTGTTTCCTGGAATTTTCCTGGTGGCTACGGTGGCCGTGTTCTATGTGATGGGACAGAGTGTCAGAAAGCTGATCGATCCGGGAAGCGTACATGAATAAAGAAAATTTTTCAGAAAAATCGTCGATGGCTGAAAACATAGCAGATAAAAATTCAGGCGAGGTGAGAAAATGGAGAAACACATGAGGAAAGGGACTCCCGTTTTAAAAATAGAGCATATGAATATCCGTTTTACCCAGTATGACAGGGGACTTCATCAGAGGGAGCTTCCTGTGATCCGGGATCTGGATGTGGAGGTATATGCAGGGGAGATGGTGGCAATCGTGGGCTCCAGCGGTTCGGGAAAGAGCCTTCTGGCACACGGCGTCATGGGAGTGCTTCCCTACAACGCTTCCATGGGAGGAACGATTACCTACTGCGGAGAACCCTTGGATAAAAAGAGGTTGGACAAACTTCGGGGGACGGAGATCGTGATGGTTCCCCAGAGTATTTCTTTTTTGAATCCGCTGATGAAGATCGGTCCTCAGATCCGAAAGGGCAGCAAGGATCCAGAGAAAAAAGGAAAGCTTCGGAATATTTTCAAAAGATATGAGCTGAAGGAAGAAGTGGAGGATCTGTATCCTTTTGAACTTTCTGGAGGAATGAACCGAAGGGTGCTCATCTCCACCGCTATGATCGAAAATCCCAAACTGGTGATCGCGGACGAACCCACGCCGGGACTGGATCTCAAGGTGGCAAAAAGAGCCATGACGCATTTCCGGGAGCTGGCGGACATGGGAGCTGGCGTCCTGGTGATCACCCATGACCTGAAGCTTGCCCTGGAGGTGGCAGACCGGATCGTAGTGTTCTATGCGGGGACGACCATCGAGGAAGCAGACTGCGCAGATTTCAAACAGGAAGAGACACTCAGGCATCCGTATACCAAAGCATTGTGGAGGGCGATGCCGGAGCATGGATTTCAATATATTCCTGGAAGCCAGCCCTATGTGAAAAACCTGCCGAAAGGATGTCCTTTTGGTCCAAGGTGCAGTCAATGTACGGACGAATGCAGAGGAGAGGTTCCGTACCGCAGATTCCAAGGTGGCATGGTGCGGTGCCTGCACGCTGCAGAAACGGAGGTGTCAGAATGAAGCTGGAATTAAGAGACGTATCTTACCGCTATGTAAAGGACGGGCAGAAGATCCTGGAGCATTTCAGCCTGACGGTGGACAGCCATGAGCGGGTAGGAATTAAGGCTCCCAGCGGATATGGCAAGACAACGCTCTGCAAGCTTTTGTCCGGCTATCTGAAGCCGGTTGCAGGGGAAATATTGCTGGATGGAAGGCCTCTTTCCTCCTACAAGGGATACTGCCCGGTACAGATGATCTGGCAGCAGCCGGAGTTTGCCGTCAATCCCAGACTGCGGATGAAAGAGGTCATTCTGGAAGGAGACCAGGTGGAACAGAGGGTGATCGAGGGACTGGGAATTGAAGAGGACTGGATGAACCGGTTTCCGGCAGAGCTTTCCGGCGGGGAACTTCAACGTTTCAGCATTGCAAGGGCTTTGGGCAGGAGAACCCGTTTCCTTTTGGCGGACGAGATCAGTACCATGCTGGATCTCATTACTCAGAGCCAGCTGTGGCATTTTATCCTGGAGGAAGTCAAGAGACGGGAGATCGGGCTGATCGCGGTCAGCCATGACCAGGAATTGTTGGATGAGGTGTGCGAACGCCAGGTGGCGCTGGATAAAATCGGGGCTGTGGGAAAATAGATCGTTCCAATACAGGGGAAGGCGTGACTCGTATGGGTCACGCCTTCCCCTGTTGTACGATAAGCCCGGAAAGCTTACCGATATGTTTTTCGTTATGCTACTTCTTCTCCAGGATAAGGGGCTTCGATTTCTCCGCCTGTCCTGGAATAGGTTACACCTGAAGATACCTCAACTCCCCTGCCATTTTCACTGTATATCGTTCCGCCTGTAATGGTAAGGGATCCCCGATAGGCAGCGACTGCACCGTTCCAGCTGCTCTCTCGGAAGGGCTTGGGCTTGGCCGCATAGGATTCAATCCTGCCGCCGGAAATCTTTAACGTTCCGGTGGAAAGGATGGCGATGCTGGATTTCTTTGCCGTAATGGTACCGCCTTTGATCGTCATGGTGCCGGAATTGGAGATATGCTTATAGGCTTGGGACGGATCGTAAGCATTGGGAGCGCCCACGGGATTGATGAATTTTCCGCCGGAGATGGTAATGGTTCCCAGATTGTTGAGCGGGATTCCCTTGTCGGATCCGGTGAACGTTCCGCCGCTCACCGTCGCCTTGCCGAGATTCTGAAAAATGTTGCTCCCTTTGTTTTTGGCGTTCCGGTAGGTACCGCCGCGGATGATCATAGTGCCTTTTGAGCTGTTTTCCAGGCAGAAGCCGGAGTAGCATACGATGGTTGCTTTTTTGATGGTCAGCTTATTGTAGTTTTCAATGACATCGCCGTAAATTCCCTTGCTGTTGGTCAGCTTGCCGTTGGTGATGGTGGTGGTTCCGTAATTTCTCAGGTTCTGGTAGGTACCGCTCTTGATGGTCAGAGAGGAGCCTTTCTTGACGGTAATCACATTGGTTACATTACCGTTTTTGAAGGTAACCTTTCCTTTGGAAACCGTAATTCCCAATCCTCCAGAGACCTTCTTTTTGTTGAAATCAATGGTATAGGTGGTATTCCGGTTCAGATTGATGGACTCAAAACGGGACAGAGCCACATTGGACTGAAGTTTGATGGTCTGACCTTTCTTTACTTTTTTGACAGCCTGTTCCAGGGAAGAATATTTCTTATTTCCGATCTTTGCCACGGTTTTTGCGGATGCTGTGACTGGAAGACTGCATAAGAGCACTGCCAGGAGCATCATCAGAAATAGCTTGATGAAATGTTTCTCTTTCCTTGTCATAGGGGATCCTCCTTTGCGGTTTTAAAATGGTTGGTTTGGTATAATTATACAAAAATATTGTTGAAATTTCAATGTATTTGTATATTATAAATATTCGATTGCCAATTAAAATTTAACGGATTTTTTGAGAGTGAAGAATGGAAGGGAAAATTGCAGAAAGGAATCCTGGAAAATTGCTTGACGTGGAATATGCCGAGTTTATAATAGTAGATAGAGAAAAAGGTTTTGACCATTTTGGCGAAACCGGAAATAGGAGGAATGTGACATGTCAGAACAAAACAAAGTTCCCGGAACAGGCGGAGATCACTATGTTCCTTATGAAGAGCGTACAGGAAAAGAATCCATTGTATATTTTACCAGAGATCTTTCTGCGGAAGGACTCCAGAGAATTTATGGCCGGATCAGCGAAAGTCTGACCGGAAAGGTAGGCATCAAGCTGCACACCGGAGAGCCCCATGGTCCCAATATCATTCCGCGCCCCTGGGTGGAAAGCCTGATTCAAAACAAGCTGCCGGAAGGGACGATCGTGGAGACGAACACCTACTATGATGGAGGACGCTACACCACGGAAGATCATAGGAAAACGCTGGAGGTAAACGGCTGGACGTTTTGCCCGGTGGATATCATGGATGAGGAGGGAACGACTGCGCTTCCTGTGAAGGACGGCAAATGGTTCGATGAGATGCACATGGGAAGCCATATCACAGACTATGATTCCATGTTTGTGCTGACCCATTTCAAGGGACATTCCAAGGGAGGCTTCGGAGGTTCCAATAAGAACATCGGAATCGGCTGCGCAGACGGGCGTATTGGAAAGAAAATGATCCATACCACGCCGGGTTCCGATGATATGTGGGATATTTCCAATGAAGAATTTATGGAGAGGATGACGGAATCCGCCAAGGCTGTGACGGATCACTTTGGAACGCACATCAGCTATGTGAATGTGCTCCGGAATATGTCCGTATCCTGCGACTGCGAGGGCGTAGCGGCAGAACCTGTGGTGACGCCCAATATCGGTATTCTGGCTTCCCTGGATATTCTGGCCATTGACCAGGCTTCCGTGGATCTGGTATATGCCTTAAAGGAAGATGACAGGAAAGCTCTGGTTGAGAGAATAGAGTCCAGACATGGTCTGAGACAGCTCAGTTATATGAAGGAGCTCCATATGGGGAACGACAGATATCAGCTGATCGACATCGATCACGACGATGCGGTGATCACGCTGGCAGATGCCGTGAAGGACGTACTCCCTTTCAAAGAATAATGCAGAAGGGTAACACAACAGAGTCATACGAAAGAAGAACACAAAAAGAGGTTGCTATGTTACGAAATATTATATTCGACGTGGGAGATGTTCTCATAGAATACCGGTGGAAGGATATGCTCATGGATCACGGACTGTCCGAAGACGAGGCGGAGAGAGTGGGGTATGAGATCTTCAACAGCGGGCTGTGGGAAGAGGTATTCGATCTGGGGCTGATGACTGCGGATGAGATTATCCGGGAATATCACAAAAAATATCCGGAAGACGGGAATGCTATCCAGTGGTTTATCCAGCATGGAGAACAGATGCATGTTCCAAGACCTGAGATCTGGGAAAAGGTGAGACTTTTGAAGGAACAGGGATACCGGATCTATCTTCTGTCCAACTATTCGGAGCTGCTGTTTCAGCAGCACACAAAGAACGCGTCTTTCCTGCAGTACATTGACGGGAAGGTGGTTTCCTACCAGGTTCATATAGGAAAACCGGATCCGGAGATATATCGCTGTCTTTTGGAGAAATATCAGATCAGGCCGGAAGAATCCATATTTTTTGACGACAGAAAGAAAAATATCGAGGCGGCTGAAAAACTGGGAATCCAAGGGGTATGGGTTACTTCCAGGGAGATGCTGAACGGCAGGCTGGACGAGCTTTTAAGTGAAAAACGAGGAGAGGGACGGTGACGTTCTGACATTTTTAAAAGAGGAGAGTATCCCATAAAAATTAGCCCTTTATAATGAAAAATAGTGAAAAAATAGTGTAATTTTAGTGGAAAAATAATTCATAAACCGATATAATAAATATTGATGGAATGGAGGTGGATGAATTGATAAAGGTTACACTTACGAATGAAATTTTAAAAAGGATATCGGAAATTGATGAAAATCGCTTTTCTCTTAGCAATATAGAACTACCACCTGTTACAAAGAATAGGCTCAGAAAAAATTCCAAGAAAAAAAGTTCGTATGCTTCTAATAAGATCGAGGGAAATCCATTAACTGAAAAACAGGCGAATGAAGCCATTGACAGTGATCCTCACAAACATTTTTTGAAGCCAGAACAGGAAGTTCGCAACTATTTTCTGGCATTAAATCTTCTGGAAGAAAAGCTGAAAAAGAAAGAACCCTTTTCAAAAGAGATGATTCTTGAAGTACAGGCAATGGTTGAAAAAGGTGCCTCAAAAGAAAAGATAGGATTAAGAGGCGCTATGCCGCCAGGCGTATTATTTGCAGTATATGATTCCGAAACGGGAGCGCCGGAATATATTCCACCGGAGTATATAGATATTCCTGGGTTACTGGATGAACTTGTTGAATATGTAAATACTACAGATGATCATCC
>DVFT01000036.1 GCA_018713105.1 Candidatus Limivivens merdigallinarum
GGGATCATGGCATCCAATTACGAAGAAACACTGGGGCAGTACTGGAATTTTTCCGTGGCACTGGTCATTAACGATGCGCTGCAGGACTACTGTTCCGTTCCAATGGGGGATCTTCTTGACCTGGCGGCAAAGGACATCAATGCAGAACTTACCAATATGCTGAATATACAAAATAATCTGAATTTCGTGGCAGTGATCCGTGAGGAAGACGGGAGATACTATTATAAAGGCAATACCAGTCTGACAGATGCACGTTTTGAAGGGGCATACCCAAAAGATTATCAAAATAGCATTCCGATGCGGGGCGAAACAGGAATGCGCTTAAGTTATGATGATTCCTATTACCGGCCTGGGGAGTACACGCTGACTTTATATTATCCTGTTTACTCTACTACGAATCTGCTAAAACAAATGGGACTCCTTGTTATGAACATGGAAGATTCCTTTATAGACAGTATTATTACGGAAGGTCACAGAGAAATGGGAAATGAAATGTTTCTTATTGATACAAAGGGCAAGGTGATCGCGGGAAATGAGACGGAAGAAATAGGAAATACAATTTCTTACAGTGACCATATCGCAGGAAGCAAAGGGGCGTTCTGGCATGGAGGAAAACTGATCCAGTATCAGCAGATTGGAAAATGGAATTATTGTCTGGTAAATGAGATTACTTTAACTGCATTGGTACAGGGAAGCTTTGGGATTATCGGGATGCTTCTGATTTTTATCGCCTTGCTTACCTTAGGAGCGATCTGGGTGATAGGGAGGCTGATCCGGCAGTTTTACCGTCCGATCAATACAGTAGTAAATACTATGGGTGCGGTAGAAGAGGGCAGGCTGGATGTGAGGATCGATACACAGGGGCTTCGGGAAAGTGATCCGGACAGCCGCAAGCTGGCTGAAGGATTTAACTCCATGATGGATAAGATCAATCTGCTGATGATCCAGGTAAAAGAAGAACAGCATCAGATGGAGCAGATTCGCTTCAATGCCCTGCAGTCACAGATTAAACCCCATTTTTTGTACAATGCCCTGGAGTGCATACATTGGCAGGCGGTTGCAGATAAAAATAAAAAAATTTCTGTTTTAGTGAAGGCACTGGCCCAGTATTACCGGATCTGTTTAAGTAAGGGAAAAGAGATCATTCCCCTTTCCCTGGAACTGGAACATGTGAAAGCTTACATGACGATCCAGCAGATGCGTTATGGGGATATTATTGAGATGGAGCTGTTTGTGCCTGAGAGATTAAAGGAGATACAGATTCCTAAAATGACTCTTCAGCCTTTGGTAGAGAATTCCATTTACCATGGAATACGGGTAAAAGAAGGGAAAAAAGGAAAAGTGGAAATTGCGGCACAGACAGAAGGGAAAAACGTATGGCTCACTGTATCCGACAGCGGAACCGGTATGGAAAAAGAAGAAATCATGGAAATGAATCGTTCCCTGTCCATTCATGACGACAGCTTCGGATATGGAGTACGGAATGTAAATAAGCGGATCGAGCTGTTGTTCGGCAGGCCATACGGATTAAAGTTTGAGGCAAACGATAAGGGAGGTGTCCGCGTGATCATTTGTCTTCCTCTGGAGAATATCCAGAATGAAAAGAAAGGACAGACAGGAGAGAGACAGGATGTATAAAGCATTGATCGTAGACGATGAACAGATGATACGCATGGGGATCAAAGAAGGAATAGAGTGGGAAAACCTGGGCGTGGGAGAGGTCTATACGGCTGCATCCGCAAGGGAAGCACTTCGTATCATTGAGGAAAAGCATCCGGAGCTGATGATAACAGATATCAGTATGTCTGAGATGACAGGACTTGACTTGATCCGGGAAATACGCAGACGGAAACTGGATATGAGGATTTTGGTGCTTACCGGATATGACAGCTTTAACTTTGCACGGCAGTGCCTGAGAATGCAGGTACAGAATTTCCTTCTTAAGCCTGTGGATGAAGATGAACTGTCGGACAATATCCGTCAGCAGGTAGAATATCTGGAACAAGCACGCAGACAGGCTGAGCTGGATCAAAGCCAGAAACGTGCGGAGGGAACCAGACAGCAGGCGGAATTGGAAAGAGTAATGTATCGTTTTATCAGCAGCGAGGATGGAAATATAAAAGAGGTAGAAATGGTATGCGGCCTGGATCCGCATAGGAAAATGCAGACGGCCCTCCTGTTTTGGGATATGGATGTGAACTGTGGCGAGGAAGAACAATATTTTCGTATGGCTACACTGAAAAATATATGCATGGGCCTGGTGGACAGCCGTGGGGAAGGGATTACCTTTCCTGATGCGGCAGGACGTCTTGTAGTAGTTATGTATTTAAAAGAGGGAAGCGACGATATTACGCAGCAGATGGATGAGATCAAGGGAATTCTGGAGGATGAAGATGATGCGAGGATACATATTGTCCTGGGAAGTGTGGCGAAGCGCTTGGAAGATCTGTACCTGTCGTATAATGACGCAGTCTATCTGATAGAAGCAAAACGGGCGGAATTTCTTAATCTGGAAGATGCAGGGTATGATCCCATTGTCCGGCCTGGACAGACGAAAGACAAACAAAAGATTTTCCGGGATGTGTATGAAGAATTTAAGAAATCTATGACAGAAAACATATCCAACTGCGAGTATGTACTCCATGCATTCCAACGTTTTCGCCGGGCGGCGGATGCCTATAATATTTCCGATAACAGTCTGAAACGGCTGTGTTTTGAACTGGCATCTGCAGTGATGTTTTCTTATTCCATGAATACCGGAGAAACACAGGAGCATCTGCTGGAGGGAATGAACAGAGCCTTGCTTGGGTCAGGAAGGGAGGAAACCCTGGATGTTACCAGTGGATTTCTGAACAGCCTTTTAGGAAACGGTTCTTCCGGAAAAGAAAGCAATGAGATCATTGCCCGTGCAAAAAGCTTCATTGGCGAACATCTGGGGGAAAATCTCTCTGTGGCAACGCTGGCAGAGATTTTTTATGTAAGCCCTAATTATTTTTCCCGTTTGTTTAAACGGGTAGAGGGAGAAGGCTGCAATGAATATATCGTGAGAAAACGGATAGAAAAAGCAAAAACTCTTTTAGAAACTACGACGATGAAAACTGGCAGAGTTGCCATGACAGTGGGATATAATGATACAAATTATTTTTCTATAGCTTTTAAAAAGCATACAGGGGTATCCCCCACAAAATACCGGGAACAGTACAGAGAAAAAGGAGGGGGCAGGGGATGAAAAAGCAGATTTTTTCTATCACGGCGCTGGTCTGTATCCTGCTTTTGGCAGGCTGGGAAAAAGAAGAAAGAAAAGAGCTCCATATATCAGAAGAGGATTCGGTTATGGAGGAATGGATACGAGAACTTCCTCCGTTTGAGGGAAAGATACAGTCTGAAGCAATCAGAGGCATTTCTGTGGAAAAGGACGGTGAAGAGCTGTTTACTGCAGCATATGAACCTAAGGATTACAAATTATCTTTTGATTACTGGGAAATCACAGCTCCTTATACATCTTTGTCAACGGTAAATACAGAAACTCTCTATACCCTTTTAGGACAGCTTGACGGTTTGGAAATCACAGGAGAAGAAGAGGGAAAAACTTTGGATGAAACCGGGATCGCAGATTCTAAGACGTATATTACCCTTGCCCTGAGTAATAAGGAAGAG
>DVFT01000037.1 GCA_018713105.1 Candidatus Limivivens merdigallinarum
CCACCACCGTCAGGGTCTCCCTTTTCGGGTCTCCCCCGTTTTCCAGGATCTTCTTTTTCAGCCAGTTGGTCACGCCTACGATATTCTCCATCAGCTCCACAGGGCTTTCAAAGATTTCTTTGTTCATGCGCTGGAGAATGAAGCGCTCTCCGTTCTCATAGGTAAGCCTGAAGGTGTCGTTGATGTGCCCGCTTCCGTATGGAACGATTTCCTTTAATCCCTCCGGCAGCTTAAACAAAAGAGCCGCCTCTTTTCCCGCTTTTAATTGATCCACTTATGCTTCCTCCCACAATTTCTGGGGATATTTCCCTTCGTCCTTTAGTTTCTGAATCGCAGCCACCACGACCGGCTTGTCCTCCTTGTAGGTCACGCCGTACCATTTGTCCTCTGATTTGAGGACTTCTACGGTAGCCTTGCCTTCCTCCAGAAGTTCACCTACCACAGACGGGAGGAAATACTCGCATTTCAAAGGATTCTTCTTGAGGTTCTCCTTGAGGAACAGGGGGAATCTCTCTTTGAGCTCCTTCAGGATGCTTGCCGTGAAGCCCCACATATTCATGGAGACGATGCTGTCTATAGGAATGTCCGTGAAAGTCGCGCCGTCATCCTCCGTATACGCCGCTCCGTTTCCCCGCTTCTCGATATGGGTCCGCTCCTGAATTCCCGTCAGATATCCGTGTTCATCCGTTTCACATACGCCCCTCGCCACATGCCCGTTCTCGGTGAGGGTATTGCCCAGAACATATCCTACCATGGTATAGCGGTATTTGTCGTCGTCCTCATGGGTGGACAGATACTGATAGATGGCGGAAAAGGCGTGGGATCCATAATAATCATCTGCATTGATCACCGCGAAGGGACCGCCAATCTTGTCGATACAGCTAAGAATCGCATGACCGGTTCCGAAGGGCTTCACCCTTCCTTCCGGCACCTCAAATCCCTCCGGCAGATTGGTCAGCTCCTGGAAGGCATAATCCACCTCCATGATCTTGCTCATACGGTCTCCGATGGATTCCCTGAAATCCTTCTCGTTCTCTTTCTTGATAATGAAGATCACTTTCTCAAACCCCGCCTTTCTGGCGTCAAAAATGGAGAAATCCATAATGATGTGCCCTTCTTTGTCCACCGGGTCGATCTGTTTGAGTCCTCCGTATCGGCTTCCCATTCCTGCCGCCATGATCACCAGCACTGGTTTCCTGCTCATTTCGTTTCCTCCTTTTTCTACTGCGTTTCCTGCTTTGTTCCGATAATGTCTTTATTGTACTCCTCTTTTTTGATTTGTGCTATCTCTATTCTACTCCTCTTTTTTGACTATGGCTTTACACAATCCACTGTTTTATTTATGCGAACGGTAGCTTATTTTCTCTCGGAAAGCGCTTTGATGGAGTTGGTATATTCTGACGGTGTCATGCCGGTTATTTTCTTGAACTGACGGGAAAAATAATGGATGGACGAGTAACCCAGATATTCCGCGATCTGAGTGAAATTCTGGTTCTGCTCACGGATCAGCTGCTTGGCGTACTCCACCTTCAGCCTGGTAAAATAATCGATCACGCCGCAGTTGTGCTGTTCCCGGAACACCTTCTGGAGTTGGGAGCGCCCGATCAGATTTTCCCTGCAGATATCGTCGATGGTCACATATCCCCTGATATGTTCCTTCAGATAGGCAATGATCTTCTGGTAGATAAAGGAATTGCTGATCGGCCTTTCGAAACCGTCTTCATATCCTTCCGCCGTTTCCGGCAGATGACGGCGTATCATATAGAGCAGAAAACTCTCCAGATAGAGTTTGATCAGCTGCTCTGAGGCAAAGGACGGCTTGTCCTTTTTCTTCATTTTCGCCAGGTAAGGATCATCCAGGGGAGTTGCAAAGCACCGACGTGCCTCTGAAATGATCATCCCCAGAAGATTCCTCTCATTGTCAGTGATTTCAAGGATCTTCCCCTCGAAAAATTTCATCGCCGGAGAATGGCATTCAAACGCCACCACCACCACATTGGGAGCAATCTCTCCGTTAGCTACCAGATTATGAAACTCGTTGGGCTGGTGAAAAATCACTTGTCCTGCCTGCAGAGTATGGTCAAGGACATGAACCTCTCCTTTATCGACACATTGAAATTCCCAAAAATCGTGGAATTCCCCCGGAAAACAGAAGTTCTTCATATATTCGAAATAATGTACCGTCACAATTTTTTCAACCTGGATTTCCTCCTTCAGCACAACGCCTTCATAATCCAACTGTATGCTCATGTTTCTACTTCCTTTCCTTCTATTCCGTCCAAAAGCCATTCCATCCGTTGGATGGAATACTCAAAAAATGCTCGATAAGCTTCACAATAGTAATTCCTCCTGCTTTCCCCTTCTGCAAGGAGATCCCGGCGGCATCCCCCCCTGCACAGAGGATAAAACCGACACGTAGGGCAGCGATCATCCCGAAGCTGCGCTTCCCGGAAGAAAGGGGCCTCTTGGGAGTCCCGCGCCTTTCTTCCCAAATCCTCGAATGTATCCGTCATCACATTTCCCATACGGTATTCATCCAAAACGTAGAAATCACAGTGATAAATATCCCCGTTTGCCTCCACTACATTCTGCATGCTGCATCTTCCATACATGGAGCATGCCTCCGGCATCCCTCCTGAAAGTACCATCATCCAGTTTTCAAACTGACGTATAGACACGGAACGTCCTTTGAGCAAATCCTGAAACCAGAGATCGAACAGCTCCTTTAAGGCATACTCGTAGTCCTTAGGTCTAAGGGAGTAGGGCCGTCTTCCAGGCAGCTCCTCCAGAGGATCCAAGCAGGGAATGTACTGCTGATAATAAAATCCCTCTTTTTTGTAAAATTCATAGATCGTGCGAATCTTTCTGGCTGCCTGCCTGGTCAGAACCGTCAAAAGATTGACCTGAATCCCTCTGTGCAGCATCTCTTTTCCTGCCTCTAACACCTTTTGAAACGTTCCTCCCCCCATTCTGTCGATCCGGTTCCTGTCATGGATCTCCCGGGTTCCATCCAAAGAAAGCCCTACCAAAAAGTTTTTCTCCTTCAAAAAATCCATCCATTCCTCCGTCAGCAGCGTTCCGTTTGTCTGTATGGTATAGGTGACGGAGACCCCCGGCTTCCTTTTCTCCTCCGACATACTCACGAAGGAACGGAACCACTCCAGACCTGCCATAGCTGGTTCCCCGCCCTGAAATCCGAAAAGGCAGCTCCTCTCTGCGCTTTCATACGCATTCTCAATCAGTGCTTCCATCACTTCCTGCTTCATGATCCCGTAGTTTTCCATCTCCCTATACTGGATTTCGTCTTTATAGAAGCAGTAGCCGCACTGCAGATTGCATGCCGAGGAGGCCGGCTTGATCAAAATATTGAGGTCTTTCATAGTCTGTCACCTTTCTTTTTTGTTTATCTTACCACGGTTTTCTGTTTCTGAAAAGCGAAAGACCACGGATCCAGCTTCTGTATGTCTCTCCTGTCATTGCCAAACCGGAGAACTTCATGATAAAATGGAGTTAAGCAACAGATTGAACGAAAGCGAGGCGGTTGCATATGAAAGATCAGATTTTCAGTGTCCTCCAGAGAATGGGGCGAAGCTTTATGCTTCCCATCGCCGTCCTTCCAGCTGCAGGCATCCTCTTAGGAATCGGAAGCTCCCTCACCAATGAGGCCATGATCAAAACCTACCATCTGGGTGCCATTCTCGGGGACGGCACGCTCCTTCATATTCTCCTAGTCATCATGAACAAGGTAGGCAGCGCAATCTTTGACAATCTGCCTCTCATTTTTGCCGTAGGCGTCGCCATCGGCATGGCAAAGAGAGAGAAAGAAACGGCAGCTCTCTCTGCCATGATCGCCTTCTTTGTCATGAACGTCTCCATCAGCGGCGTCCTGGAGATTACCGGAAAAATCCTGGAGGACGGCTCACCTGCCCCGGATGTCCTCTCCGGAACCATTACCAGTGTCTGCGGGATCAGTACCCTCCAGATGGGCGTATTCGGAGGCATCCTCGTAGGGCTTGGCGTCGCCGCCCTGCACAACCGGTTCGGGAAAATCTCACTGCCCAGCGCCCTCTCTTTCTTTGGAGGTTCCCGTTTCGTCCCCATCCTCTCCACCGTGGTCTATCTCTTTGTAGGAATTCTGATGTACTTTATCTGGCCAGTGATCCAGAACGGCATCTATGCCTTAGGCGGGCTGGTGACGAGCTCCGGCTATGCCGGAACGTTCCTCTTCGGCATCATAAAGCGCGCCCTGATTCCCTTCGGCCTCCACCATGTATTCTACCTGCCTTTCTGGCAGACAGCGGTGGGAGGAACCATGACCATCGACGGACATCTGATCCAGGGGGCGCAGAATATTATCTTTGCCCAGCTTGCCTCCCCAAATACTACAAGATTCAGCGCTGACGCAGCCCGGTTCTTTTCCGGAGAATTTATTTTCATGATCTTCGGGCTGCCCGGGGCGGCTCTTGCCATCTACCGCCAGGCAAAACCGGAAAAGAAAAAAGCCGTCGGCGGACTCCTTTTCTCCGCTGCCCTGACTTCCATACTCACCGGCATCACGGAGCCGCTGGAGTTTTCCTTTCTCTTTGCCGCTCCCATGCTTTTTGGGATCCATGTCATCCTCGCTGCCTCTGCCTACATGGCGGCGCATATTCTGGGAATCGCTGTGGGGCTCACCTTCTCCGGCGGTCTTTTGGATCTGTTTCTCTTTGGAATCCTCCAGGGGAATGCCAAGACGAACTGGCTTTTGATCCTGCCTGCCGGCGCCGTATATTTTCTCCTGTACTATGGGTTGTTTTCCGTCCTGATCCGTTCGTTCCGCCTGAAAACTCCAGGGCGGTTGGATGACCCTTCGGAATCTGAAAGCGCCGTATCTGCTCCCTCCGACGGATGTTCCGATCCGGTAAGCGCTGCCATCGTACAAGGTCTTGGCGGTTTTCAGAACATCAGCGACGTGGACTGCTGTGCCACCCGTCTGCGCATCACAGTCCATGATCCTGCCAAAGTCCGGGAGGATCTTCTCCGCCGCACAGGTGCACGAGGCATCGTCCAAAGCGGTCAGGGAGTCCAGGTAGTCTACGGTCCCAAGGTGGATGTCATCAAGTCCAATCTGGAGGATTATCTGGCAAAGACCGAAAAGTCTCCTCCCTGAAAAAATATTTCCCCGTTGACAAACCATTTTTCCTGTGGTATTTTAATTCCAGCAAGAGACAAAGTTGTCTGAATAGACAGGCTTTGTCTCTTTTTTATTTTTACAGACAAAAAGGAGGATTTCTCATGCGACTGACGCCGAAAGAACAGGAAAAACTTTTGCTCCACATGGCTGGGAATCTGGCAAAGGAGCGCAGGGCACGGGGACTTAAGCTGAATTACGCCGAGGCGATGGCTTACTTAAGCTCCGAGCTGATGGAAATGGCACGGGACGGGAAGACCGTCACAGAGCTGATGCAGCTTGGCACAAAGCTTTTGACCCAGGACGATGTGATGGACGGAGTGGCACAGATGATCGCAGAGGTACAGGTGGAAGCCACCTTCCCGGACGGAACCAAGCTTGTCACCGTACACAACCCCATTCAGTAGAGGAGGAAGGAATTATGAAAATCGGAGAAATCATGCCCCTTGACCGGGAGATCACGTTAAACGAAGGAAAGCCCTCCATCAAACTTCTCGTGGCGAACACCGGAGACCGTCCGGTGCAGGTGGGCTCCCACTTTCACTTTTTTGAGGTAAACCGCTGTCTTTCTTTTGACCGCGAGAAGGCTTACGGCTATCACCTGGACATCCCGTCCGGAACCTCCGTCCGTTTTGAGCCGGGCGAGGAAAAAGAGGTATCCCTCACAGCCATCGGAGGGACCAGGCGGGTATTCGGTCTCAACGACCTGACCTGCGCCCAGGTTTCCCCGGCAACGAAAGCGGCTTCCCTTGAAAAAGCCAGACAAAAAGGATTCATGGAATAGGAGGAGTGGAAGATGAGTACAAAAATATCCGGTGAAAAATATGCAATGATGTACGGTCCTACCACAGGCGACAAGGTTCGTCTCGCTGACACCAGCCTGGTCATCGAGGTGGAGAAGGACTACACCACTTACGGCGACGAGTGCAAATTCGGCGGCGGGAAAACCCTGCGGGACGGCATGGGACAGTCCGTCAGTACCACCAGCAAGGACGGCGACCTGGATCTGGTGATCACCAATGCCCTGGTTCTGGATTATACCGGAATCTACAAGGCAGACATCGGGATCAAGGACGGACGGATCGCCGGGATCGGAAAAGCTGGAAATCCCTCTGTGATGGACGGCGTTACGCCCGGGATGACGGTGGGCGCTTCCACAGAGGCGCTTGCCGGTGAGGGGCTGATCCTGACCGCAGGCGCTTTGGACACCCATATCCATTTCATCTCCCCCCAGCAGATCGACTGTGCCCTCTACAGCGGCGTCACCACCATGATCGGCGGCGGGACCGGTCCCTGTGACGGCACCAACGCCACCACCTGTACCCCTGGTCCGTGGAATCTGGAGATGATGCTGAAGGCAGCAGAGGAGTATCCAATGAACATCGGGCTGCTCGGAAAGGGCAACTGTTCCGATGAAAAGTCCCTGGTTGAGCAGATCCGTGCCGGAGCCATGGGGCTGAAGCTTCACGAGGACTGGGGCAGCACTCCCGCTGCCATTGACCACTGCCTGAATGTGGCAGATGAATACGACGTCCAGGTTGCCATCCACACGGATACCCTGAACGAAGGAGGCTGCGTGGAGGATACCCTGGCGGCCATCGCCGGACGTACCATCCACACCTACCACACAGAGGGAGCAGGCGGCGGCCATGCCCCGGATATCATCCGAGCGGCAGCATCGCCCAACGTACTGCCCTCCTCTACCAACCCTACCATGCCTTACACGGTCAATACCCTGGATGAACACCTGGACATGCTGATGGTCTGCCACCATCTGGACAAACGGATTCCCGAGGACGTTGCCTTCGCAGATTCCAGAATCCGTCCTGAGACCATCGCGGCAGAAGACGTTCTCCACGACATGGGTGTTTTCAGCATGATGAGCTCTGATTCCCAGGCGATGGGGCGCGTAGGTGAGGTCATTACCCGTACCTGGCAGACCGCCAGCAAGATGAAGGACGAAAGAGGTGCCCTCCCGGAAGATGAAGGGCATGGAAATGACAACTTCCGCGCAAAACGCTATATCTCCAAATACACCATCAACCCGGCTATCACCCATGGCGTTTCCTCCTATGTGGGCTCTGTAGAAAAAGGAAAACTCGCCGATCTGGTTCTGTGGAACCCCGCCTTCTTCGGCATCAAGCCGGACATCATCATCAAAGGCGGCATGATCATTGCCTCCAAGATGGGCGATGCCAACGCCTCCATTCCCACCTGTGAACCGGTGATGTACCGTCCCATGTTCGCAGCCCACGGCAAGGCGAAATACGCTTCCTGCCTGACCTTTGTATCCAAGGCTGCCATGGAGGAGCATGTCAAGGAGAAGTACCATCTGGAAAAAACCGTGGTTCCGGTATCCGGCTGCCGGAACATCAGCAAAACGGATATGAAGTTCAACGACAAGACACCGGAGATTACCGTCAATCCGGAGACCTATGAGGTGCGCGTGGACGGTGAGAAAATCACTTCCAAGCCCGCCAAAGAGCTGCCCTTGACACAGCTCTACAACTTATTCTAATACTCAGGAGGAAAAGCCATGTTAGGTGTTTGCTTGTTGTTTGTAGGTATCGTTCTGATCAACAACGGTATCTGTACCTTATATAAGGTAGACGGAAAATCCGCAGCCGTCATGAATATCCTCACCGGAGGGCTTTCGATCTTCATCAATGCCGTCAATCTGGTGATGGGCAACTATTACGCTGCCGGAACCGGTCTGCTCTTCGGTTTCACCTACCTGTTCGTCGCGTTTGTGAAGCTTGGAAAATTAAATCCCATTCCCTTTGCCTGGTTCTCCACCTTTGTGGCGGTGAATGCCCTCGTATTCGGCACCATGGAAGGATTCACCGGAAACGCTGCTCTGAACATCACCGCCGACTGGCGCTGGGCAGCCATCTGGTATCTGTGGGCAATCCTCTGGGGCACTTCCTTTGTGGAGGATATCCTGGGCAAAAAATTGGGCAAATTTGTTCCCTGCCTCCAGGTCTTTGAAGGCGTGGTGACTGCCTGGATTCCGGGGCTTCTCATGCTCATCGGCAAATGGTAACACTGAAAAAAGGAGATTTTCCCTATGCTGTGTGAAAAAAAATTAGGAACTGTAAAAACACTGGATCTGACTGGACGTCAGGTCGAGACTGTGGACATTGAATGGCATGAGGCATTCAAGAAAATCCACAAAAAGAAAACCAACAAGGGACGGGAAATCGGGATCCGCATGGACGATTCCGTCCTGACCGAAGGGCTGCGGGAGGGGGATGTCATCTATCTGGATGACTCCCTTGCCATCACGGTACACACCCCACCCTGTGAGGTTCTCCTGATCTACGTAGACGAGGATCATTCCCAGATGGTCGCCAAGGTATGCTATGAGATCGGAAACCGCCATGCCCCTCTTTTTTACGGCAGCGACCTCTTCTCTTTCGTGACTCCGTACAACGAGCCTATGCTTCTCATGCTCAAAAAGCTCCACGGAGTCTCTGTAATCAAGGCTCACATGACCCTGGATTTTGACAAACGGATCTCCGCTTCCATCCATACCCATCAGCACTGAGAAGGAGGCGCCTATGAATACCCGAGAGCTTTTGGGACAGCTGTACCTTCTGCAGGTCAACGATTCCTTGTTCCCCATCGGGGGTTACTCCCATTCCTACGGTCTTGAGACCTATATCCAGGAAGGCGCCGTCCACGATCTTGCGACGGCAGAGGAATACATCCGCAAGAAGCTTGCCTACAGCTTTCTCTACACCGACCTTCTGGCGGTCCGGCTCGCCTTCGACGCCGCAGAGTGTGCAGATTATCCTGCCCTCTCCCGCCTGGAAGAGATCCTGGAGGCTTCCCGCCTTCCCCTGGAACTTCGGGAGGCTTCCAAAAAGCTGGGCAGCCGTTTCGTCAAAACCGTAAGCGGGCTTACCATTCCATGGAAAGACGCTTCTTTCCAACTCTATCGGGAACAGCAGAAGGGAACAAGCATCTGCCACCCTTGTGCTTACGGTGTTTTCTGTGAAGCCCTGGGGCTTTCCCGGAGAGACGCCCTGGCGCATTTCCTCTATGCGCAGACTTCTGCCATGGTGACAAACTGCGTCAAGACCATTCCCTTAAGCCAGACCAGCGGTCAGAAGCTCCTATCCTCTCTCTTTCCGTTCTTTGAGGAGCTTCTGGACCAGGCGGAGCGTGCATCCGCGGACATGCTCTGCGCCTCCGCTCCCGGCTTTGACTTGTCCAGCATCCGCCATGAGACCCTCTATTCCCGTCTCTATATGTCGTAAGCGTACCGGAAGAAACCGGTTTCCATGATCTGTGACTGTCCAGAGCCAACCAACCGCATCCCAAAGGATGCTGTGTTTTCCAGATTGGTTCTGGACAGTTACCACATAAAAAAAGAAAGAGGTAACGTACTATGTCATTTGTGAAAATAGGAGTCGCCGGTCCTGTAGGTTCCGGAAAAACTGCCCTCATCGAAGCCTTGACCCGCCGTATGGCAGAGGACTACAGCATCGGTGTCATCACCAACGATATCTATACCAAAGAAGACGCCGAATTCCTTGCAAAGAACAGTATCCTTCCCATCGAGCGCATCATCGGCGTGGAGACCGGAGGCTGCCCCCACACTGCCATCCGTGAAGATGCCTCCATGAACCTGGAGGCTGTGGATGAAATGCTGGAGCGTTTTCCGGACATTGAACTTCTGTTCATTGAAAGCGGCGGCGACAATCTGTCCGCCACGTTTTCTCCTGAACTGGTGGACGCCACCATCTTCGTCATCGACGTATCGGAAGGAGACAAGATCCCGCGGAAAGGCGGTCCGGGCATCACCCGCTCCGACCTTCTGGTGATCAACAAGATCGACCTTGCCCCCTATGTGGGCGCAAGCCTTGAAGTGATGGAACGGGACTCCAAAAAAATGCGCGGCGACCGCCCCTTCCTGTTCACCAATATCCGCAGCGGGGAGCATGTGGACGACGTGATCAGATGGCTGAAGGAAAACGTGCTTCTGGAGGGCATGTAAGCTTTATGACCTCGAATCCGTTTCAAAAGACTTCCCGCCTTACCATCCAGGCTGCTGCCAAAGAAGGGCAGACCATCCTGACGGACGTCTCCTTTACGGCTCCCTTTAAGATCATGCAGCCCTTTTCCAAACCAGACGGCAGCCTTCAGGTCATGCTCCTAGCAGCCTCCGCCGGAATCATGGAGGGAGACCGCCAAGATTTCTCCTTTGAGATCGGCAGCGGCGCCCGTCTGGAATTCCTCTCCCAGTCCTACGACAAGATCCACCAGATGGAAGAAGGCATGGCAAAGCGGGACACCAGAATCACCGTAGCCCCCCACGGTTCCTTCCGTTTCAATCCCCAGCCCACGATTCCCTTCCGGGATTCGGCATTCGAAAACCGCATGGAAATCCACCTGGCAGATGAAACTTCCGTCTTTCAGATGAGTGAAATCTTTTCCTGCGGCCGCTATGCCCACGGGGAAGCATTTGCCTACCGTTTTTACCACAACCTGGCAGAAATCCGCCGGGGCGGCGTTCTCATCTACCGGGACAATACCCGCTACGAACCCGCCCTCTTTGACCTTGCAGGACTTGGGATGTACGAAGGCTATACCCATCTCTTAAGTCTCTTCCTCACCCGCCCGGAGGAACCCGAAGCTTTCCAGGCAAACGTGCGCTCCCTTCTGGATAGCAACAGCGATATCCGCGGAGGCATCACACGACTTGCCTCGGGAGATTTCGTGGTTCGCGCACTGGGATTTCGGGCGCAGAGGCTTGAGGAATTGAAGGAGGAGATTTTTGTGTTGGCATTGTAAATAGAATTGTCATCAAGCATCCAGGAGGTGCGCCAGATATGTATAAAATACCTGGTGCATCTTTTTGTTTCCAAATTGAAATGGTTTTTTTAATTCCTCTTGATTATACAACAAATTTGTTGTATAATGGCTGTGATAAAAACCAAAGGTGTGAAATACATGAG
>DVFT01000038.1 GCA_018713105.1 Candidatus Limivivens merdigallinarum
GCTGAGAAAGCAAAGAAAGAGCTGTCAAGCGCTACGACCACCAACATCAACCTGCCGTTTATCACTGCTACGGCCGAAGGTCCGAAGCATTTCGACATGAACCTGACCCGTGCAAAATTTGATGAGCTGACCCATGATTTGGTAGAGGCAACCGCAGGTCCTGTCACCACAGCGCTGAAAGATGCAGGACTTACCGCAAGCGACCTGTCCAAGGTTCTGCTGGTCGGCGGTTCCACACGTATCCCGGCTGTACAGGATAAGGTAAAAGCCCTGACCGGACATGAGCCCAACAAGAGCCTGAACCCGGATGAATGTGTAGCTCTTGGTGCTTCTATCCAGGGCGGCAAGCTGGCTGGCGATGCAGGCGCAGGCGATATCCTTCTTCTGGATGTTACTCCGCTGTCACTGTCCATCGAGACCATGGGCGGCATCGCAACCAGACTGATTGAGAGAAATACCACGATCCCGACCAAGAAGAGCCAGATCTTCTCCACCGCAGCTGATAACCAGACTGCCGTAGATATCCACGTTGTACAGGGCGAGCGTCAGTTCGCACGGGACAACAAGACTCTGGGTCAGTTCCGTCTGGATGGTATCCCGCCAGCAAGAAGAGGTGTGCCGCAGATCGAGGTTACCTTTGATATCGACGCCAACGGTATTGTAAACGTATCCGCTAAGGATCTTGGAACCGGCAAAGAGCAGCACATCACGATCACTTCCGGATCCAACATGAGCGAGGCTGAGATTGATAAAGCAGTCAAAGAAGCTGCTGAATATGAGGCACAGGATAAGAAGAGAAAAGAAGCCATCGATGCAAGAAACGACGCAGATTCCATGGTATTCCAGACCGAGAAGGCTCTGGAAGAAGTAGGCGACAAGATCGATGCCAACGACAAGACGGCTGTGGAAGCAGACCTGAACGCACTGAAATCCCTGATTGAGAATTCCAATCCGGAAGAAATGACAGATGCCCAGGTGGCAGAGATCAAAGCTGCGAAGGAGAAGCTGATGCAGAGCGCCCAGAAGCTGTTCGCTAAGGTTTACGAGCAGGCACAGGGAGCAGCAGGCGGAGCACAGGGCGGTCCTGACATGAATGCAGGCGCTGACGCACAGAACAACAACTATGGCGATGACGTTGTAGATGGAGATTATAAAGAAGTATAAGCCTGAAAGGAAAAGGCTTAAAAAGGCAGCAGACTGTGGGGGGCATGTGCCCTCCGCAGTCTGTGGCTTGTGATGTAACATATACGGAAAGGTGAAAACAATGGCAGAGAGCAAACGAGATTATTACGAAGTCCTCGGTGTTGACAGAAACGCAGATGAGGCTACCATAAAAAAAGCATACCGCCAACTTGCCAAGAAGTATCATCCCGACATGAATCCGGGAGATAAAGAGGCTGAGAAAAAGTTCAAGGAGGCTTCCGAAGCATATGCCGTATTGAGCGATGCCGACAAGAGGAGACAGTACGATCAGTTTGGTCATGCTGCCTTTGAACAGGGAGGCGGAGGAGCCGGCGGATTTGGCGGCTTTGACTTCAGCGGTGATATGGGAGATATCTTCGGAGATATTTTCGGAGATCTCTTTGGCGGCGGAAGGAGCCGCCGTTCTGCAAACAACGGACCTATGAAGGGCGCGAACGTACGTGCCAGCGTGCGTATTACATTTGAAGAAGCTGTATTTGGCTGCGAGAAGACACTGGACCTGAATCTGAAGGACGAGTGTACCCATTGCCACGGCACAGGGGCAAAGCCGGGAACCAGCCCGGAGACCTGCCCGAAATGCGGCGGAAAGGGTCAGGTAGCCTATACCCAGCAGTCCCTGTTCGGCATGGTCAGGAATGTGCAGACTTGCCCGGACTGCGCCGGTACCGGAAAGATCGTCAAAGAAAAATGCCCGGACTGTAAGGGGAGCGGCTATATCACCAACCGTAAAAAAATTGCCGTGACCGTTCCGGCGGGAATCGACGACGGGCAGAGCATCCGTATCCGTGAGAAAGGGGAACCAGGAATCAACGGCGGGCCGAGAGGCGACCTTCTGGTAGAAATCAGTGTGGCACGCCATCCGATTTTCCAGAGACAGGATATGAATATTTTCTCCACTGCCCCCATCAGCTTTGCGCAGGCAGCGCTGGGCGGCGATGTAAGGATCAAGACGGTGGACGGGGATGTTGTATACAATGTGAAGCCGGGTACCCAGACAGATACCAAGGTTCGTCTGAAAGGAAAAGGGGTTCCATCCCTGCGTAACAAAGCGGTAAGAGGCGACCATTATGTGACTCTCGTAGTCCAGGTGCCGAATAAGCTGAGCGAGGAAGCAAAGGACGCTTTGAGGAAATTCGATCTTGCCACAGGCAATTCCCTGAACCAGAACGAATCGGAGAAAAACCCGGCAAAACCCAAGAAGAAAGGGTTTATGGATAAACTGAAAGAGACCTTTGAAGATAATTAGGCAATGAAGAAATAGGAAAGAGACTATTTCTGTATGATACGGGCTTTTATAAAAGCCGTGGGTTTGCAGGGAATAGTCTCTTTTTGCCGGATGGTCAGTCTGTGTCAGTTCCATCTTAAATGGTATACCAAGACATGGCTCAGCAGCCTGCGTGGTTCGACTTCAAATTTGCTGGCAAGAGCTGTGAGCCTTTCATCAATCAGATGCAGATTGTCTTCTTCGCAGCGAAGCAGGTCTTCCTCTTTGTGAATGAAAATGGTATCCAATCCGTCCGGAACCGCACCCAACCGCTCAAACAGCTTCTGGCTTGCCGTATTGTCAGGGTCGATTTTAACAGCGAATGACGTGACGTTAAGCCGCTTTCCAAGTTCGTTGAGCATGGCGGTCATTGCCGCTGTTCCAATCCCCATGCCAGTCCACTCAGGCATAAGCTCAATAACAATTTCCCAGGAATCTTTTGTCGTGTCCTTAATGCCACAGTATCCAATATATTCATTGCCCTTTATGACTGTCATCATCAAGGCTCTATCTTCATTATGCTCTTCCCAGAGCATTTCCCGAAACGACTCTTCCTTAATCATGGACTTCATCAGGCAGTAATGTTCCTGCAGGACAAGATAAGGTTCCCGGTCGAAAGGCTGCACAGCGCGGAGTATAATGCCATCAGCAGCCGGAATGAAATCCCCCTTCTTCCAGAATTCAGTCTTGGTTTTCGAGCCCTGCTTCTCTGCGGCTGCAAGTTCCAACAGGCGTTCTACGAAAGGAGATCCGCTGGATTGCTTTAGTTCCAGACTGTATGTTAAATTTTTTTCCAGTGTTGTTTTCTTTCCCATCTTTCCCTATCCCTTCAGGTTTTATGGCTAACGAGCCAAGCGGACATGCTTGCATGTCTATTTGACTGCGAACCTTTATCGTCGCTACTTTGCGTGTCTTGGTATGACAGTCTCCTGCATTTTTCGGCCGGTGTCTTTATTATACTCCTTCAACCGTATATTTTATAGCTTTTGACGATGAGTTTTTTGCAAACATTATAAGACTATGCAACGGAGAAACCATCAGAGAAGCCAAATACGTCACTCCCCTGATTTTCCAGCGAGAAAGAGATACTCCTTTTTCCTGGCGGGAAAGAGGAGGTGGTAGCTGACGTTTGCTTCCGGGTCGGTGATGGGAATGATGTTCCTTCCGTGGAGGATACCGCCGTCGGACGCCAGGTTTGTGGTAAAGCAGGGCAAGGAAGAGGCGCGGACCAGTTCGCGGAATGCAAAGTCATCCTCCTGGACGAGAAATTTGGAGGCGGGCATTTTCTTGCTGCACAACTCGTTCCAGAATCCGATCTGCGATCTCAGAAGGCAATTGAAGCCGTTTAGTTGGGCGAAGGTCAAACTTTCACATTGTGCCATTGCCTGATCCTTTGGAATACAGACGGAGAGTTCTTCCCTCAAAAAGGGAATGCAGCTCAGAGACTGAATTCCTGCTGGAAAGGGCTTTTGGTCTGCAAAAGGAGGCGGATTGTTTATGGAAAAAGGAAGGATGCCGATCTCACATTTTCCAGACAAGACGTGATCGATGATGACAGGAATCTCTACCAAGGAGGAGGAGATGGTCTTTTGGGGAAAATGTGCGGAAAGGAGCGGGAGGAGTGTCCATAAGGGAGCAGGCGCACAGGACTCCACAGCGATGGTATGGAGCTTCTGGTCGAATGCCTGAACCTGCTCCAGGGCATGCTGTTCCTCGGACAAAAGCTTCCGGGCATATTCCACCGCCAACAGACCAGTTTCATTGAGGGTAAGCTTGTTTTTGCCGCGGTTAAAAAGAGGGACGCCGAATGTCTCCTCCACGTGCTTCATGGAACGGGTGAGCGTAGGCTGGGAGATATGCAAAGCTTCGGATGCCTTGGAAAGCGTTCCGCAGTCGGCGAAGACGGTCAGTTGTTTCAGTTCCGAGAGATTGAGCATAGTCAACCCTCCTTTCTTGAAATTGCTATTCATTTTTTGAAATCTAGATTTCCATATTTCTATTGTACATTCTTTCTGATTTGCTGTAAACTACTGAATATAGAAAAGAGAAACGAAAAACAAATCATTCAGATTCAGAATAACAGGAGGAAACACAAATGGAATATGTAACACTGAACAATGGAGTGAAAATGCCGAAATTAGGTTACGGAGTCTATCAGACCCCGCCGGAAGAAACGGAGCGCTGTGTCCGCGAAGCCATTGAGGTGGGATACCGCAGCATCGATACCGCCCAGGCATACGGCAATGAGGAGGGCGTGGGAAGCGCCATGGCAAACTGCGGTCTGCAAAGGGAAGAGCTGTTTCTGACCACCAAGGTGTGGATCAGCAATGCAGGATATGAGAAGGCAAAGGCTTCCATCGACGAGTCCATCAGAAAACTGAAAACCGACTACATCGACCTTCTTCTGATCCATCAGCCTTTCGGCGATTACTATGGAACGTACCGTGCGATGGAAGAGGCGTACCGGGCTGGGAAGGTGAGAGCCATCGGGGTTTCTAATTTCTATCCGGACAGATATCTGGATCTCTGCCATTTCGCGGAAGTGACGCCGGCAGTCAATCAGGTGGAGACCCATGTATTCCAGCAGCAGAAGATTGCCAAGGAATATATGAAAAAGAATGGAACCCAGATCATGTCCTGGGGACCTTTTGCCGAAGGGAAAAACGATTACTTCAACAATCCTACCCTAAAAGAGATCGGTGAGAAATACGGCAAATCCACAGCACAGACCGCTCTCAGGTTCCTGCTTCAGAGCGACGTGGTGGTTATCCCGAAATCCGTGCACAGAAATCGGATGGAAGAGAATTTCAACGTCTTTGACTTTACGCTTTCCGAGGAGGATATGGCGCGGATTGAGGCGCTGGACGGCGGCAAGAGCCTGTTTTTCTCTCATTATGACCCGGCGACCGTGGAGTGGTTTATGAGCATTGTGTGAGAATTGCATAGCAAATAACTATAGGAGTCCATAGGTGACAGATATTCGACATCGGGATGAGAGACTTCTATAATAAAGGAAAAGGCATCAAAAAAGGATAAACAGGACAGTAAGGAGGAGACAAGATATGAGCAACACATTAGTAGCGTTCTTTTCCGCAACCGGTGCGACGAAACGCACTGCAGAACATCTGGCAGATGCCATCGGAGCGGATCTTTATGAAATCAGCCCAGCCAAGAGCTACACGCGGGCGGACTTAAACTGGCAGGATCAGGGGTCCCGGAGTACTCTGGAGATGAAAAACGAAGCTTCCAGACCGGAGCTTGCAGACCAGGATGCGGAAATATCCAAATATGACAGAATTTTTCTCGGATTTCCCATCTGGTGGTACGAAGCGCCGAGGATCATCGACACCTTTTTGGAAAGCTATGATTTTTCCGGAAAGACCATCATCCTGTTCGCCACATCCGGCGGAAGCGGTCTTGGCAAGACGGCAGAGAAGCTGTCAAAGGTTTGCCCCAATGCAACCATCAAGGACGGAAGGATGCTGAATGGCAATCCCTCCAAGGCAGAACTGGAAGAATGGGCAAAGACTGTCTGAGTACAGAGAAAGAATCGTAAAAAGGCACGGAAAAGATACAGAGACAGGATACAGAAACGATTGTGATCAGATGGAAGATAGATATACTGCGGGAATTGCCCCGCAGAAGAAAGGAATGTGAAGAATTATGAGAATCAGCAGCAAAGAAGAATTTGACCGTCAGAACGTATTCGGACAGGGAAAGGAGAACACCGCGTTTGCACAGTATTTTATTGGGAACTCCTATTTGAACCCGCTGACGGTACCAGGGGAGAGCAAGGTTTCTCTTGCCAATGTGACCTTTGAGCCGGGCTGCCGCAACAACTGGCATATTCACCATGCAAAAAGCGGCGGCGGACAGATTCTGGTATGTACAGCAGGAAGCGGCTGGTATCAGGAGGAAGGAAAGGCTGCTGTGAGCCTGGAACCAGGTACGGTCATCACCATTCCGGCAGAGGTAAAGCATTGGCATGGAGCCAAGAAGGACAGCTGGTTCAGCCACATTGCCGTTGAAGTTCCGGGAGAGGAGACATCCAATGAATGGCTGGAGCCGGTGAACGATGCGGAATACAACGGGCTGGAATAAGCCTGAACTGGAATAGATTTGGGCTGGAGTAAACTTGGGTTCAAATAAGACAGGAGGGAAGGTCAGCAATATGGATTATAAGATTACAGATCCGGAATTTACAGAAAGAATGGAACATTTTGCCTATGAAGAGGTTGTCAATGAAGAGGGACAGACGCTGGATAGCAATACCAGGAATCTGGTGATCCTGGCTACTTTATTGGGGTGCCAGGGAATCGATGAATTCAGGATTGCCCTTGGACGCGCCCTGGATGAAGGGTTGACGCCCGTCATGGCAAAAGAAGTTATCTACCAGGCGGTGGATTATCTGGGAATCGGAAGAGTACGTCCCTTCCTGGCTGCCGCCAATGAGATCCTGATGGAGAGAAATGTGCATCTTCCGCTGGAAGGCCAGGCGACGACTACGATGGAGAACCGTCTGGAGGAAGGCGTGAAGACTCAGGTGACGATCTTCGGAGATGGAATGAAGGAAGCCTGGAAGAACAGCCACATCAACCGCTGGCTGGCGGCAAACTGCTTCGGCGATTACTACACCCGGAAAGGGCTTACCCTGGCACAGCGTGAGATGATCACCTTCTGCTTTTTGGCAGCCCAGGGCGGATGTGAGCCGCAGCTCACCTCCCACGCCCGCGGGAATATGAATCTGGGAAATGACAAGGAGTTCCTGATCAAAGTAGTGTCCCAGTGCCTTCCCTACATCGGTTATCCCAGGAGCCTGAATGCGATCAGCTGCATCAATAAGGCGGCGGAAGCAGGAGCATGAGAGCTGGTCTAGGAGCGGTATACAAGTAAAAAGAATATGTATAAGAAACAGAAAAACCATGAAGTGCTAGGAAGCGGCTTCATGGTTTTTTTTCTCTAAATCTCCAAATCGTGGTCGAGCATGTGCTGTGCGCGGGTGAGGGCTTCCTCTACGGTCAAGA
>DVFT01000039.1 GCA_018713105.1 Candidatus Limivivens merdigallinarum
CTCCCTCCACGCCCCACCCCTCCCATCCCCCCGGGCGCCTCCTTCCACTACGTTTACGGTGCTGGTGAGGATTTGGAATACACCACTATAATATTAGTCTATTACCAAGAGGGCTATCTTGTGCTGATGAAAAACAGGGTATCTATTTCCTTTAAGGGATAATAGATACCCTGCAGCTACAGGCATATTTTTCATGTTCTAATCTAGTAATATTGCAGCGCGCCCAAGAGCCGCTGCCCCCGGGATCCCAACAAATTTCCTCACTCATCCACCCCAATTTGCCGTTGGCGGTGAACAGCGAAGTGGAGAGACGAGAGGGGGACGCATTGAGTGAGCCGTGTGTGTTTCTTGGCGGCTGAGGGGACGGGGAAGGGGTGGATTTTTGTGTCCGCACAAAAATCCAAAGGAGCAGCTGTCTGAGCCTGGATTGCCATCAGGCAATCCGGGCGAGTTTGCGACTGTCCCCTTCCCCGTCCCCTCTGACGCTTAGAAACCACCAGCGAAACGACAGCGTCCTCCTCTCGTCTCTCCACTTCGCGTCCCCCCTCTTCATCCCCAACAAAAAGACCACCAAAAGCCTTCCAAGCCCTAGTGGTCTTCAACAATCCCATTTCAAGATTCTTCAAATTCCGGATACTCAAATCTCTGAAGGTAATCATCCCCCATCTGATAAATTTCCGAAATCAAATTCGAGCAAATCGTCCCGCCCGTATTATTCAGATGCGCTCTGTCCCGGAAGGATGTATTCCCGAACAGGACATCCCTGTCTTCGATATAATTCATATCGTAATATTTTAATCCATATTCCGATGCAAGTCCCTGATAAAAGGCATGCATATCTTCCATATCCCCCGCATTGTCCATAAACTGCGGAGTTAACGGAACACCCAGGAGGGTCAGTTCCACATCATTTTCCTCACAGAGTTCCACGATATCGTAGAAAGCCTGAAGGCTTTCTTCACTCACATTGTCCCGATCCCAATAGTGGGTCCGGTCATTCTGCCGGGCTGCTTTTTTCCCATTGTATACAGTATCATTGTTGATATAGCCCTTGGAGTAGTAGACAGGCTCTCCCGGCGTCATCATGACGGAAGGAGCTTCCTGACCATTGGCTGAAAGTTTGTAACTCACATTGTCGAGAACGGTGTCAAAGTCAAAATAGTCGCTGACACGGGTACTGTAAAATAACTCGCGGACCTTCATAGAGTTCTTTGGTTCATTGATAATGAACTCCAGGCGGGTCAGGGGAGTGATCAGACGGTCGTAGACACCAAGCTTTGCAGAATCGTTGTTGCCGCGGATCATCGTGGAGATGGAAGCCTCCAAAAATACAGTCTTTACAGGATTGATCCTCAAAGCTTCCTTGATCAGCCAGTAGGTGGCGTTCAAAGGCTGGGAGCCGGTTCCCAGGTTGAAGCTGTTGACACCCAGGCGCTCGTCAATGATGGAGGGGTTCAGGGCAGAATAGACGTGGGAGGTCCCACAGAAAATCATATCCACCTTCCCCTGTTCTTCTTTGTACTCCCGGTTGGCATAGAGACTGTACTTGTCATAAGGCATATACAGGAACTTTACCACAGATTCAAGCACAAAGAAGAAAATGAGGATCGCTGCAATTCTTGGAATGATTTTCTTAAAATTGCGCATAGGCGAATCCTCCTACCATTGAGATGTTGAACACGCCCATCGTCAGGATGGAACCGAGCAACAGGAAATAAACAAGCCAGCGCACCACGAGCGGCTTCTCGGCAAGCCAAGGACGTACAGGATGCTTCTCCTGGATGTTGCTGACGATCAGGAAAAAGATCAGGCCGTAAGCGAGAAATACCACATCCGTAGGAGTCAGGCTTGGGAACCATGCGTCAAACGTGAATACAGGACGAAAATCTGTAATCATTTTCCAAGTGGCATGAAGAGATGCTGACGTACTGGCGGAAGCCGGAAATACCTTCAGGACTGCTACCAGAAGGAAGGTGCGGACAATGCTGAACCGGCGCCAGTAATTGCTGTCGGATTTGATGTGGAGCGCATCCTTCCATTTGTTGAAGGTGGGTTCCAAAAGCATTGCTGCGATCATGACGACGCCGTTGGATACACCCCACAGGATATAACGCCAGCTGGCATCGTGCCAGAGACCGGTGAAAAACCAGACGATGCACATGCCGTAGATGGCGGGAAACAGCTTTCCTACCCGGATACCGAAATGTTTCTTTCCGAATTTTCCGAATTTGATTGCCTGCTTGGAGATCGACAGTGGATAAAACACATAGTCTCTGAACCAAGCGCTCAAGGAAATATGCCACCTTCTCCAGTATTCTGCGAGAGACTGTGAGAAGAACGGACGCTGGAAGTTTTCGGTAAGGCGGATATCCAGGATCTGTGAAAAGCCAGCCACAATATCCAGGTAGGCGGAGGAATCCGCGTAAATCTGGACGCTCATGTAGATGCAGCCCAGGAAAATGCTCATGCCGCTGTAATCGTTGTAGTTGCTGAAAATTGTATTCATGGCGGGCTGAAGCCGGTCCGCGATGACGAACTTCTTGAAAAATCCCCATAGGATCCGCTGACAGCCGAAGGAAAGGTTGTGGTAACAAAATGAATGCTGCGCAAAAAGCTGCGGAGCCAGATCGTTGAACCGGCTGAACGGTCCCTGGGTCATGATGGGGAAGAAGCTGATAAACAGCATATTCTTAAAGAAGTTGCGTTCCGGTTTGTATTTCCCTTTATATACGTCGATGGCGTAGCCCATGCTGGTGAGGGTATAGTAGGAAATACCCAAAGGAGCCACCAGCCCCAACTGGTTCAGGGCAGGAATGCCGACTGCTCCGAGGATGAGATTGACGTTGTTAATCAGGAAGTTGCAGTATTTCAGCATGACAAGGATACCGATGTTGATCACCAGGAGAAGGACCAAAACTTTTCGTTTCTTAGCCTTTTCCGCAGCCTTGGCTTGCTTTTGTTCATCCTTACTTAAAGGTTCCCCGGACTTCAGGGATGCCTTAAGGGCGTCATCCATCCGTTCCATCTGACGGACAGCCAGGTAAGTAGTCACACAGGTGATAAAAATCCAGACAAACGTAGTGGCACCAGCCAAAGCATAGAATGCCAGGCTGGCAACCAACAGACAGATCCACTGGAATTTTTTGGGCAGCAGGTAAAAACAAAGTGCTACTACCAGGAAAAACACCATGAAGGAGAGGGAATTGACAGTCATCAATTATTCCTCTTCCAGCTTCTGGATCAAAGCGTAGATGCTCTCGGCGGAGTTAAAGTTCTCCGGGTCGATATCGTCAAAGGAAATTTCCACATCGAAGGCATCGGTCAGCTCTCCGATCAGAGATACGATGTCAAAGGAATCCAGAATACCGTCGTCAATGAGAGTCGTACAGTTCTCGAAATCTACATCCGGGCGAAGCTCCTTCAAAATCTCCATTACTTTTTCCATTGTTACTGTTCCTCCTTGTGATAATTTTTTAATGTAACCAGTAAGCCTGGTTTTTGAATGAGTATTGAGTCACCGGTGAAGTGAATTCCGTCCGGAAGAGGATGTTCTTTGGTCAGTTTGTACGTTTTCCAGACGAAAGAAGCCCCGTTCAGCAATAATTTGGGGCGGTCCACTACGTTTAGGATGCCGTAGTCACAAGCGCGTAAAAAAGCGCTGATCTTTTCCTGGGGCCAGTCTGGATCCAGGATGGCACCGTTTGGCATTTCGTAGGAGTAGTGGAGAGTACGTTCACCGGAAAGCTCTTGCTTTGTAGGTGAGAGAACGCCGTTTAGCAGATCCTCCAGGATTTCTTTGAATGCCTCCCCGGCAAGCTGAATTTGCCGGCGGAATACCTGGTAGGAATTCATGGATTCCTCGATGGGGAAGGATTTCTGTATTAGAATATCTCCCGCATCCACATCTGCTGTCAGGAGGTGCCAGGTAATTCCTGTGGAGGCATCTCCCTCATAGATTGCCCACATTTCTGCATTCCTGCCGGGATGGCGTGGAAGCAGAGCCTGATGGCAGTTGATGGCAGTGAGCATCCCATTTTCCAACACGCTCTTTGGAAGAATATAAGGATTGATTGCACTGACCACCAAGGATGGCGTTTCTACTTTTGAAAGTGTATCAAACAATTCCTTCTTAGGCAAGTGGTAATATGCAATTTCTTTCGATTTCGCCTGTCTTTTTAGGATTCCAGAGGGGGCCATGTCACAGTCGTAGATGGCAACAGGCATGTTTTTTTCTCTAAGAGCCAGGGCACAGTCCAAAGGCAGACGTCCTGTTCCGAGAATCAAAGCCTGGACGAATTTCATAGGCGCTTGTCCTCCTCGATATAAGTATTCCTGAGAAGTACACGGTCAATTTTTCCGTGTTTATTCATAGGCATGGAAGTAAGATGGATCAGTTTGTTGGGACACATGAATTTCGGGAGATACTGCATCAGATCCTTCAAAATCTGGCTGTCGCAGGGCTCCTTGGCCTGATAAAAGAACAGGATTCTGGACGTTCCCTTGTCATAGAGACAGCAGCAATTTTCAATATACTCCAGGGCATTGGCTGTGGCTTCGATTTCCGGAAGCTCGATTCTGTGTCCCATGTGTTTGATCTGGGCATCCTTGCGGGCGGCAAAATACAACAGTCCGTCGTTTCCGACGCGCCCCATGTCACCGGTCCGGTAGATCAGCTCCGGATACCAGGGATTCAGAGGATTCTGGCAAAACGCCTGCCGGGTACTTTCCGCGTTGTTGTAATATCCCAGAGCCAGGCAAGTGCCGCGCACGCAGATCTCGCCGGTTTCGCCGGCACTTACCGGTTTTAGGCTTTCATCCAAAAGAAGGATCTCCGTATTGGGGAAAGCTTGGCCGATGGGGAGCACTTCTGTATTGGCAAATTCCCGGTCACAGATATAGTAGGTACAGTTGCAGGTAATCTCCGTAGGTCCGTAGAGATTGACATACATAGCGTCTGGCAGAATGCTTTTCCAATAATTCAGGACCTTCATGGGCATGACCTCGCCGGAAAACATGATCTTGTTCAGATACTTCGGGACTTCATAGTCCAGAACCTTGAAATTGTACAGGATATTCAAAGCGGAAACAGCCCAGATGATGGTGGTGACTTTCCGCTCATTCATGTGTGACACCAGATTTTTCGGCATGACAAACATGGATTGGGGAATGATTTCCATTGTGCCTCCGCATTTCCAGGCGTTATAGATATCTTTGACCGACACGTCAAAGTCAAAGGGAGCTTGATTGGCAAAGACCTCGTCATGGGAAAATCCGAATACGGAGGCAAATTGTTCCACCAGATCCACGACCGAACGGTGGCAGACAGCTACGCTTTTGGGGACACCGGTGCTGCCGGAGGTGAAAATCGCATAGAGCGGATCCGTATCCAGATGGGTACGGCGGATCTTTGCCAGGGCAGCGCTGTGAATGGGATGCAAAATGCCTTCTTCCAGGGAAAGCGTAGGGATTCTAAGCCCCATTTCCCGGTACTGGTCGAGGTAGTTGGAAGGTCCTACAACGCAGACAGGATTCAGGGTCTCCATCATCATGGCAATTCGCTTCGGAGGAAGGGACTGTGCCACAGGCACATAGAAATTGCCGCTGTACAGGATTCCGGTAAAGGCAAGCAGGCTTTCCGCATTTCGGTCGATCAGGACAGCGATGGGGCGCCGCCTTGCCGGAAAACGTGCAAGGAGACAGCTGGCAAGCCGTTTGGCGAGATCAGCCAGCTCTCCGTAAGTATAGTGATGTTCCACATCCGCAACTGCCGTTTTGTCAGGGAAACGATTTACAGATTCCTCAAAATACTCTAACACATTTGTAATCATAGAACTTCCTAAGCTTCTTTCTTTTTATAAGCGCTGTTGTCGATCCGGTCATAGAACCGCTGTACCAGCTCCGGATCCACTTCGCTGTAGTGTTCGCGGTCTTTCTCCAGAATTTGGGCGGCTTCCTCCTTGGAGATCCTGCCTCTGCGGACCTCCACGCCCATCTCTCCGGTACGGACGGGATAGCCGTGTTTTTCCAGGCTCATTTTTTCGGCCAGGGCATGTGCCCAGCAGTCTGCATGGGGGACTCCAGCTTTGGGGCGAACCCAGCCGATGGCTTTCTCCAGGAATTCAATGGTCTCCTGTTCGCTGACGTCGTGATACATGAAGTAGGAGATCGCCTCTGCCTTCACACCGTGGAGAAGGTCAATGCAGCTGTAGCCGTCCAGTTTGTCGACAAGCCTGCCAAACATCTGATATTCGAATTCCTTGAGGGAATGGGAAAATTCAAAGGGTTCGATCCCGCGCTCATGGTCAGCGCCCTGAAGCACCTGACCCTGGGTACGTCCATTGACAATCAGGGGGATCTTGTACTGGGATGCGATCAGATAGCTGTAGTAGTGCATCAAATGAAAGCAGACGCTGCAGAAATTGTGCATCAGCTTTACGGATTTGGTGTAGTAGTCCCGGAGCAGGCTCTCACGGGGGACGATCCGGAGATAATCCACATCCAGTTTTTCCAGGGCGTTGGTGATGTTATTCTTTCCATAATCGGTGGAAAATCCGTTGTCCAGTGTGAAGGTGAGCACCCGGCAGCCGTAGGTGTGTTTTAGCTGGTACACGATATAGGTGCTGTCCTTCCCGCCGCTGATGCCAACCAGGCAGTCGTATTTGCTGCCCTGGCGCTTGGCCTCCTCCTTTGCTTTCTCAATATGGGCGCAAAATTCCTTCTCCAGCGCCTCAAAGTCATTCAGCCGTTCCCGGTGTTTGTCATAGAAATGGCAGAAATTGCAGACTCCGTTTTCATCGAGGTGGATTCCCTGGTAATTTTCCGGGAGCCCACAGTTTTTACAGTAATTCATAAACCCTCCACGTAATAAAAAAGTAATAATTTTGTAATCTTCACGTACTATACAGAATAGATGTGATAGAAATATGGGAAATTATGCGTTTTTGGGGAGGCGTATGTAGAATTCCACACCGCCTTCCTTATTGGTTACCCCGCAGGTTCCGCCGTGGTGCAAAGTGATATCCCGGACGATATAGAGCCCCAGCCCGATTTCAGTGAAAGCGTCGTTCCGCACCCGGTTTTTCAGCTGGTAAAAACTGGTCCAGATGTGCTCTGCTTCCGCATCCGGGATCGGTTCTCCTTCATTGTAGACGGAGAGATACAACCACTCCGGCTCCGACTTGAGGGTAATTGTGACCATACCGCCGGCATGGGTATGGCGGCAGGCATTCATCACATAATTGTTGACTGCCTGTTCGATCTGAAGAGGATCCACATAGGAGAGGCAGCCCTTTTGGATCTCGGAGAACAGACGGATCTTTTTCGTGGACAGCCAGGTCTCATATTTTGGGAGCTGGTTGTTCAGAAGCTCGGATAGGTTGGTGAGTTCCCGCTCCGCATTCTGGATGCGGTTCTCCAGGACGGAATTTTTCAGGATGGAACTGATCAGCGAGCTCATCTTATCAATCTCCTCCATAATGGAGGAGAAGTAGTAATCCTTCTTGGATTCGTCGTACTCATACTGCAGAAGCTCCACTTGGCTTGAGATAATGGCAAGGGGAGTCTTCAGCTCATGGGTGATGGAGCTTACCAGTTTTTTGCGCAGGTCTTCGAATTCCGCCATGTCCCGGTTCTGCTTCAGGAGGAGGTAGTTGTAGTTGTTCAGGTCGTTGATGTCCCTCTGGATTTTGTCCGCCATATGGTTGATATTGCCCGCCAGCTGTCCCATCTCATTCCGAGGCATCTTTTCCGTGACACGGGAAGAAAAATCATTCTGGGCGATCTTTTCCGTCACCCGCTGGATATCTGAGATCGGGCGTACCAGCCATCTGGAAAGAAGATAGGCAAATGCGCTTCCAAAGACCAGGATGATCACCAGGATCTGGATTAAGAACCGGTTGGCGTATTGGATACTTTTCTGCATGTTCCGCGTATTTTCATAAATGTAGACGTAGAATTCCTCACCTCCCTGAGAAATGACCCCGCGCAGCGAAACCGGTCTTCCGGGAGTATCTTCCTCCAGAGAAGCCCGGGCGGAACGGGAATACTGCTCCTGTTTCGTCTGGATCTGGGAGGAGATAATGTCCGTCACATTGCGGCTGATGTTGGTGTAAAGCGGCTGGAAATAATGGTCACAGATGATGATGTAGAAGCTTTCCTCGTCAAAAAGCGTGAAAGGATCCTCCTTCTCCTCTGCCACCAGGGAAAGATCCATCTGGTGGAGTGTCGTGAAGGCGGAGTTGATGACACTTATCTTCTGGGCAACGTAGTAGTCTGTAGCAAAGAAAAAGTAGAAGAGCATTGCCAGAAGGATGATGACCAGCATGAAGAAATTGAAGGAAAGCAAAATTTGGGTTCGAAGTTTATGCATCGTTCACCTCAAAACGGTATCCCACTCCGTAGACGGAGTGAATGTAAGGGCAGGAATCCGTCAGTTTTCGGCGGATCTGCTTTACCAGGGTATCTACAGTGCGGATATCCCCTTCGTAATCATAGCCCCAGACGGCATCCAGGATGGATTCCCTAGAGAGAACCACATTCTCATTTTTGCAGAAATGGTGGATCAGGTCGAATTCCTTTGGGGTAAGGTTCAGAAGTTTCCCGTCCAGATAGGCCTTTCTGGCTCCTAAGTTTAGGGTGAGCCGCCCCATCTCCACCGTATTGCCTTCCGGCTTTCCAGTACGCTTCAAGAGTGCGTCGATGTGTGCTTTCAGGACACGGAGCAGAAACGGTTTCGTGATATAGTTGTCGGCACCGGTTTCCAGCCCCTTAAGCTGTTCTTCCTCGGATTCCCTGGCTGTGAGCATGATGATAGGCACATCGGAATATTCCCGAATGGTCTTAAGCACATCATAGCCATCTACCTTGGGCAGCATTCCATCCAGCAGGATCAGGTCGATGAGATGGTTATTGGCGAAATAGATATCAAGAGCAGCCTGACCGTCCATTACCAACATGACGCTGAACTGATTTGCCAAAAGAAAATCTTCCAAAGTCCGGGCAAGCTTATAGTCGTCCTCCACTACGAGGATCAGATAACGGGAATCTTTCATAACGTGTTCTCCCTTCTAAACCGTCGTATAAATTCAGTTCACATTTACCATAAAATGTTGATAAAATTGTGTATCAAAATACAATTTGCAGATCCCGCTTACACAAGCGTTTGATTCTTTTTTAAGGTTTCCATAATCCGCTTCTCGCAGTATGCGCCCAGAAATTTCCGGTCTTCCTTACTAAGTTCCTTAGGATAGATCGGCGCGCTGTATTCCAGCACGACATGGCAGGGTTTCACCTTCGGAAAATGATTTTCAAAAATCTCGGCGGTATTATTTATGGACATCAGGATGATCGGACATCCTGTCTTTTCTGCCATTTTAAAGCTGCCCTCCTTAAAGGGGAGCAGTAGTAGTTCATCGCCCTTATTCCGGGTTCCTTCCGGAAAAATGCACATGGAAATCCCTCGCTTGATCTGGTCAATTCCCGTCAGGATGGTTTTTAATCCTTCTTTGATATTTTCGCGGTCCAGAAACAGACAGTAGAGACGCTTCATCCAAAGAGAGAGGAGGGGGATTTTTTCCATGCTGATTTTCGCCACATACCCGGTTAGATCCGGGCATCGGGAATACGTTACCAGGATGTCAAAAAAGCTTCTGTGGTTTCCAATGTAGAGGACAGGGGTATCCGTCGGGACCTGTTCCTCTCCGATGACCGTGACCTTGGTTCCGGCTACCTTTAGGATCAGCTTAAACATAAACTGGACGATCCTAAGGGAAGAAAGATCCCGGAATCTGGGATTCCATTTCCCGATCAGCCACTCCAGGAACAGGATAGGGATAGACAGGATCAGAAATCCTACCACCAAAATAATGATTACAAGAAAACGTATCATGGTTTCGCACCTTTCTTTCGGTTCATAATAAATTCAACTCAGGAACCATTATATAGGAAGGGGAAGGGATTGACAAGGGAAAAAAGTATTGTTAGAATAAAGCCATTCAAATCCAGTTACGGACCTTCGTTTTGCAAGGATAAACGACTCGGAGAACAAGAAACGGAGGTTAAATCATGTATATTATGCTGGATCACTATGATTCTTTCGTCTACAATCTGTCGTCCTATCTGAAGGATCTTGGCAGGGAGATTGAGGTGGTGCGTACAGACCGCGCTTCCATTGCTGCCATTGAGAAGAGGGATCCTCTGGGCATTATCCTGTCGCCGGGACCGGGGAGACCGTCCGAGGCACTGCTGTCCATAGAAGTTCTGAGACATTTCTGCCAACATATTCCCATCCTGGGCGTTTGCCTGGGGCACCAGATCATCTGCCATGCATTCGGCGGAAACGTGAAAAAAGGAAAGCAGCCCATGCATGGAAAGGTTACGAAGATCCGATGCGAGGATCGGGGGATTTTTGCAGGGCTGCCCCGGGAGTACCGGGTGACCCGCTACCACTCCCTGGAGGCTGATACGGAGACACTGCCCAAATGTCTCAGGGTGGATGCGAGAAGCGAGGACGGCTCTGTCATGGGCGTAGCTCACCGGGAGGCGCCCATCTTCGGCGTCCAGTTCCACCCGGAGGCTGTGCTGACGGAGTACGGGCATGAGCTGCTTGGGAACTTCTGTGCAATCTGTGAGGAGTACAGGAGGGAACGGCGATGAGATGGATGGAGCTTCCGGAGTATATTCCGGTATTTGATATTTTTGAGGCGATCCGTGAGGAAGAGGAGGCGGTTCTTCTGGATTCTTCCCTGTGCACGCCAAGCAGGAAGCAGGACGGCGAAGGAGAAAGGGAGGATGGTGCTGTCCTGGGACGGTACAGCATCATTGGGCTTCGCCCCTATCTGTCGGTCAAAAAGGAGAAAGACGGCTTCACGGTAAACGGGGAAAAGCGGGAAGGAAGCTTTGAGGCATATCTTTCCCGTTACCTGAAGGAACACCGGGAGGAGAATCCTACAGGGCTTCCCATTGTCTCCGGAGCCATCGGATATTTTTCCTATGAGTACGGCAGGGAGAAGGATCAGGTTCCGACGCGGCATCAAGGCGCAGGGGAACTTCCTGCCAGTATCCTGAAATTTTACGACTGGTTTCTCGTGGAGGACGGATGGGAGAAAAAGGTCTTCCTGATTGCCAATGGGAAGCTGTGCGGGGAGGAGGAATCCTTAAGAGAGCTCCAAAGACTGGCTGCCAAGGGAAAACAGGGAGCCTTCCTGCCGGAGAATCGAAGGGAAGAGGAACACGCAGATGTCTCCGTCCGTGCCAATTTCACCAGGGAAGAGTACGAAAAGGCGGTGGAGCAGATGATCCGCTACATCGTGGAGGGAGATATCTACATTGCCAATATGACGCAGACCCTTCAGATTGAGAGCAGCCGCCCTCCCTTTGAGGTGTACCGGCGCCTGCGGAGCGCCAATCCTGCCCCGTTCGGCGGCTATCTGGATTACGGGGATTTTCAGGTGGTCATGGCATCCCCGGAACGGTTCCTGAAGGTGAAGGAGGGGCATGTGACGACCCGCCCCATCAAAGGGACCAGGAAACGGGGAGAGACGGCTTCGGAAGATTGGCGGATGTATCGGGAGCTTCAATCCTCCGAGAAGGACAAAAGCGAGCTCTTGATGATCGTGGATCTGGAGAGAAACGACCTGAACAAGGTCTGTATCCCAGGAAGCGTCAAGGTCACAGAGCTGTTTCAGGTGGAAACTTATGCCACGGTATTCCATCTCATCTCCAATATCGAGGGAGACCTGGAGGAGGGCAGGACGGCGATGGATCTTTTGGATGCCGCATTTCCAGGCGGTTCCATCACAGGCGCACCGAAATACCGCGCCATGGAGATTATCGACGAACTGGAGAGGGGAAAAAGAGGGCTCTACACCGGATCCGTGGGTTACCTTGCCCTGGACGGAAGCGCGGATCTCAATATCGTGATCCGGACAGCTATCCACAAGGACGGAGCCTATACGCTGGGCGTGGGAGGCGGAATCACCTGCGAATCCGATCCGGAATTTGAATATGAAGAAACCTTGCAAAAAGCGAAAGCAATCTTGGAGGCATTGTCATGAAAAAATATTTTTTGTTTGACCTGGACGGCACATTGACCGACCCGGGAGTAGGCATCACCAATTCGGTGATATACGCCTTGAAA
>DVFT01000040.1 GCA_018713105.1 Candidatus Limivivens merdigallinarum
TGCATGGAGCTGACTGATACTAATAGGTCGAAGGCTTGACCACAGTCACTTAATGAGTGCAAGCCGAAGGTGAAGCAGGAATTTAGTGACGTGGTCGTTCTGAGAACGAAGTGAGCAGAACTTCCTTATGAAGTTCCCAGCCAACTGCCTGAAACAAGGGTTGGCCAGCACGAATCAGAACGAACTAATTTGGTTTGGATAGGTTATTGGATGAAAACATTCTGTATGTGGTTTTGAAGGTACATATCATGAAAGTACATGTATAATATAGAAAACAATCACAAACACAGAAACTACTGCATCTGCAGTAGTTTTTCTTACATATCTAACTTCATTGTAGTTTTTTTCGCGTCAGAAAAACAGGAAGGGGTCGTTATGGAACAGATACAAAAAACACAGGTCCTGCAATCCATCAAGGAAGCCACCATGGTGTTGGTAGGCATCGGGAAAGAAGTCTCTCTTACGCACCACAGCAGAGAAGAACTCTTAGCATTTTATAACCAACTGGAAATGTTACTGCACGGAAAGTTTTATTTTGTCGTGACATTAAATACGGATGATCTGATTTATGAATCCAAGTTTGACAGCCGACTGATCGTTGCCCCTTGCGGAAGTGACAAGGCAGGCAATGTGGTTACCAATCCGGATTATGATGAGTCCGTTTATCTTCCACAATGGAAGTCCTATCAGCAGTGGCTGGGCAATACGCTGAACCAGAAATTTGTAATTCTGGAGCTGGGAGTTGGGATGGAATATCCAACAGTTCTTCGTTTCCCGGATGAAAAAATGGCGTATTTTAACCAAAAATCATTGCTCTGCCGCATCCATCGGAACCTCTATCAAATCCCCGCTGAAATTCGGGAGCGCGGAATCGGAATTCAGGCGGATCCGGTTGCATATTTTGCACAATAAACCAAGAAAGCGGGCGATCCTTACAGCACTGTAAGGATGGCTCTTTTTTTGTAAGCTGCTTCGATGGAAGAAGAAAGAAGTTTTTTTTATACTAGTCCTATAGAAAACGCGAACAGATACAGACAATAAAAGGGGATATCAGTATGAAAAAAATTTTGAAACATCTTGTGATTCTTTGGCTGCTTTTTATGCTGGTGGCTGTCGGAGGGATTACCTTTAAGGGATATCAGCTTTATAAGGAAGCTGTGTCTTCGGTCAGTCTGGAGACAAAATTTGAGGAAATGAAGCAGGGCGAACATTACACGAACTATGAAGAATTGCCGGAAATCTATATCCAGGCAGTCATTTCGGTGGAGGATAAACGTTTTTTTCAGCACCCCGGGATTGATGTGAAGTCAATTTGCCGGGCAATCATACACAATATTCAGGCTGGCGCATTGGTGGAAGGGGGAAGCACGATCACCCAGCAGCTGGCGAAGAATCTCTATTTTGACCAGGAAAAAAGCTTTCTCAGAAAAATTGCAGAGGTTTTTATGGCATTTGATATCGAGGGGCATTATACGAAAAAAGAGATTTTTGAATGGTATGTCAATACGATTTACTTCGGGGAAGGATATTATGGGATCGGCAGTGCATGCCTGGGATATTACGGAAAAGAGCCAGAGGCGATGACGGATGAGGAGGCGATGACGCTGGCTGGCATACCCAATGCGCCCTCCCTTTACAATCCGAGAGCCAACCAAGAGCTTTGCAGAGAGAGGATGCTGCAGGTAAAAAGAGCAATGGAAAATTATTAAAGTTCTTATTTTTTTCTTATGAGCGATTGTAGAAAGGTGTAAAATATGCTAAACTGAAGGAGAATTTTGCTGAAAAATGATGCAGAATTCTCCTTTATCTATACGAAAGAAAGGGCTGGAAGAATGATAGCAATCATAGATTACGATGCAGGCAACTTGAAAAGTGTGGAAAAAGCCCTCCAGTTTCTCAAACAGGATGTAGTGGTAACGAGGGACAGAGAAGAGATATTGAGTGCGGATAAAGTGATTCTCCCGGGTGTCGGCTCCTTCGGCTCAGCGATGGAGAATCTGAAGGCATATGGATTGGACAAAGTGATCCATGAGGTGGCCAAGAGGCAGACTCCGCTTCTTGGAATCTGCCTGGGACTGCAGCTTTTTTTCGAGGAAAGTGAGGAAAGTCCCGGGGTGAAGGGGCTGGGACTGATGAAGGGCAGGATCCTTCGGATTCCAGAGCATGAAGGGTTGAAGATTCCGCATATGGGATGGAATTCTCTAAGTCTTTCCAACAATGGACGGCTGTTTGGGGGGCTGGAGGATTCCCCCTACGTATATTTTGTCCATTCCTACTATCTTTCGGCTGAGGAAGAAGAAACGGTCAAGGCAACAACCTGGCACAGCACTACGATTCATGCTTCGGTGGAGAAGGGCAATCTTTTTGCCTGTCAGTTCCATCCGGAAAAGAGCGGAAAGGTAGGGCTTCAGATTTTGAAAAATTTTGCAGAGCTTGAAAAGGGGGAGTGCTGATATGCTGACGAAGAGAATCATCCCCTGTCTGGATGTAAAGAACGGCCGGGTGGTAAAAGGAGTAAATTTTGTCAATCTCATAGATGCGGGAGATCCTGTGGAAGCCGCAGCGGCTTATGATGAGGCAGGCGCTGATGAACTGGTGTTTTTGGATATCACAGCTTCCTCGGACCAGAGGGCGATCGTCTCGGATATGGTGAGAAAAGTAGCGGAGAAGGTGTTCATTCCCTTTACGGTAGGCGGAGGGATCCGTACGGTCGAGGATTTCAAAGCGATCCTTCGGGAAGGCGCGGATAAGATAGCGGTCAATTCCGCTGCCATCGACAATCCGCACCTGATCAGCGAAGCGGCAGAGAAATTCGGCAGCCAATGCGTAGTGGTGGCAATCGATGCCAAAGAATACCAGAAGGGCGAGTTTCATGTATATAAGCATGGAGGACGGATTGACGTAGGGATGGATGCCGTGGAGTGGGCAATGGAAGCAGAGCGGCTGGGTGCCGGAGAGATCCTGCTCACCAGTATGGATGCAGACGGCACAAAAAACGGTTATCATTATGAACTGACTAGAAGAGTTGCGGAGGCAGTAAAGATCCCTGTGATCGCCTCCGGCGGGGCTGGCAGCAAAGAGGATTTCTATCAGGTGCTCACAGACGGAAAGGCGGATGCGGCGTTGGCAGCGTCCCTGTTCCACTACAAAGAGCTGGAGATCCTGGACCTGAAGCATTATCTGAGGGAACGTCAGATACCAGTAAGGATACAAGGAGGAAAGAGAACGAATGGCAGCGATAACCAATGACTGGCTGGAGCCGCTTAGTCCGGAATTTAAAAAGCCGTATTACGCAAAGCTATACAAGACCATCAAGGAGGAGTATTCCACCAGGAGGATCTTTCCGGCGCCGGACGACATTTTCAATGCATTTTCCCTGACCCCTCTTCATGAGGTTAAGGTGGTGATCCTGGGACAGGATCCCTATCACGGAGAGGGACAGGCGCATGGTTTGTGCTTTTCGGTGAAGCCGGGCGTGGAAATCCCGCCGTCCCTGGTCAATATTTATCAGGAGCTGCATGATGACCTCGGGTGTTATATTCCGAATAACGGGTCTTTGACGAAATGGGCGAAGGAAGGAGTGCTTCTTCTGAATACAGTGCTTACCGTGCGTGCCCATCAGGCAAACTCCCACCGGGGAATCGGGTGGGAAGAGTTTACGGATGCCGCGATCCGGATCTTAAACGAACAGGATCGCCCCATCGTCTTTATGCTGTGGGGGAGACCGGCTCAGATGAAAAAAGCAATGCTGAATAATCCCAAACATCTGATCTTGGAGGCTCCGCATCCTAGCCCGTTGTCTGCGTTCCGGGGATTCTTCGGCTGCGGGCACTTCAGCCAGGCAAACCGTTTTTTGAAGCAGAACGGGCTGGATCCCATAGACTGGCAGATTGAAAACATATAGATAGTGATGAAGGAACAGGAGGAGTAGAAATGGGGCGTAAAGTATTTGGAAACGTTCTGCTGCTGCTGGTCGTTGCAGGCTGTATTGCGATGACCCTGTACGTGGGCAACGGAACGGAAATGTTAATTTACAATTTTGCTTTTTTTGGAGTCATGATCCTGATCTATGCAGTGGCTCTGATCGGCGGTTTCTTTAAGATGAGCTCCCTGACCCACGACTTTATGCGTGCTTCCAGGAAGGCGGAAGAGAATTCCACGCAGCTAAAAGACGGTCAGGTGTTTGAAAACAAGGAGATGGATGGGCAGCTTCAAAGCTTTTACCGGTATGTGGAGGACAGTGAGAGCGGCATTGGTGATGTGGAGGACTACATAAATGAAGAGGTTGTAGACAGCAGTATCCATAAACGTCTGTTGGATATGGCACCGGATGTTTTTACCAGTCTTGGTATCTTGGGAACCTTTGTGGGACTGGTATGGGGACTGAAAAATTTTGAGCCGACCAACTATGAGGCGATGACCAATTCTGTATCCGCACTGGTGGAAGGGATCAAGGTGGCGTTTTTGACCTCCATCTATGGCCTTGCGCTTTCCCTGGTATACAGTTTTAACCTGAAAGCCAGTTACAATGAACTGATGCATTATCTGGAGGAGTTCCTTGAGAATTTCCACAAGCATGTGATTCCGTCCAGGGAGGCGGAGGCGCAGAATGTGTTGGTGGCGTGCCAGAAGGAACAGACGGATGCGGTGCGGAAGATGGCGGAGCAGTTTTCCAGCCAGCTGGCGGACAGCTTTGAGCAGGTGATTACGCCTACCTTTAAGAAGATGAATCAGTCTCTGGATTACCTGGTGACGACCATCAGCAAGGGACAGAGTGAGATGCTGCGGGAGATTCTGGATGAGTTTATGAAAAATATGAACAACTCCTTCCATATGGAATTCCAGGGATTTAACAAGGCGATCGAGGAAATGACCAAGGCACAGCAGAGCAATACGGCATATACCAAGCAGCTTTATCAGCAGCTTTCCACGGAGCTGAGCGCATCTTTCCAGCAGGATGAGAGAAATATGCGCAGCCAGATTCTGGAGATCGCCTCTCTGCAGAATCAGTATATGATCGCAGCAGAGCAGGTGTTGAACGAAAGCCAGAAGATGATGCAGGAACAAAAAGATGCCTACAAGCACATTATGGATTATATGAAGGAAGCAGAGCAGACCTCCGCCAAATTCTGGGTGGCGTGCAACCAGACGATGCAGAAGTATCTGAATGCGGCTGCGGCAGGTTTGGAGGGCTTTTCCGTTTCCCAGAAATACAACGAACAGCTCTATCAGGTCAATGAGAAAATGGTGGAGAGCTACACCCGCAGTATGGAAGAATACGTGGCTTCCCAGAAGCAGGTTTCTGAGGCACTGGAACAGATCAAGAGGATGTTTGAGGATCTAGCCATCAGCAGGGATGACAAAAATATTTATCTGCACAGAGGAAATCTCCAGAATGTCAGTGCCAACCGGGAGCTGGTGCAGCAGATGGAGACGATGCTGAGAGAGGAGAAGGAACGCCAGGAAGAAACCATGCAGGAGATGTCTGAATGGATCCAGGAGCTGGCGAAAAACGGGGGCAAAGCGAACAGTAAATTTGGACTTTTCAAGAGTAATAACGGCAAACGGAACGATAGGTAGGGATGTCAATGCGTAGAAGAAAACACAAAGAGGACAGCGGTTTCAATATATGGCGCTCCTATTCGGATATGATGTGCGGTCTTTTGCTGCTGTTCGTGCTGATCATGTGCGTCACACTGTTCCAGGCACAGAAGAACTATAATGACAGTCTGCAGGAGAGGGATGAGCGCCTTGCCATGCAGGAGCAGTATACTCAGGAGATTCTGGAACAGCAGAACACGCTGGATGCCCAGCAGGGGCAGATCCAGACTCAGGATGAGCAGCTTTCTTCCTACAGGGCTCAGCTGGACGAGCTGGCTGCGCAGCTGGAGGAACAGGAGGCTCAGCTGAATGAGCAGAGCGCTCAGTTGGAAGAACAGAGCGCCCAGCTGAACGCCCAGCAGGCATCCTTAGATGAGAAGACCCAGCAGCTTGCCACTCAGCAGCAGCAGATCGAGAATATCATTGGAGTAAAAGCGGAAGTGATTGAGGCGCTGCAGCAGGAATTTACAGCCCAGAATGTCAATGTGAATATTGACTCCACCACAGGAGCACTGATGCTGGATGCCAACGTTATGTTCGACTACAACGAGGCGGTTCTGACAGAGGAAGGGGAGGCGGTGCTGCAGGAGGTGTTGCCCATCTACTGCCAGGTATTGATGCAGGATGAATATACAGACGATCTGGCAGAGATCATTATCGATGGCTATACCGATACCAGCGGGGATTACGCATACAATCTGTCCCTGTCACAGCGGCGCTCCCTGGCGGTGGCGCAGTATCTTCTGGAAATCCAGGAGGAATTCCTGACAGAGGAGCAGACTGAGAACCTGAAGGAGCATTTGACGGTCAACGGACACTCCATGTCAAACCCCATCCTGGACGAGGAAGGCAATGTGGATATGGACGCTTCCAGGCGTGTGGAGATCAAATTCCGCCTGAAGGATGAAGAGATGATCGAGGAACTGAACAACCTCATGCAGGAGCAGCAGGCAGAGACGTCAGCGGAAACGACCGCACAGGAAGCCTCAGAGACTACGGCGGAGAACCAGGAAACAGAGACAGAAAGCTAAAAAACGGCAGAGGCAAACGATGATCTCGTTTGCCTCTGCCGTTTTTTACGGGCAGTTAATTCGCAGCTTCTTCTGCCAGCTCTTTTTTCAGGTTTTTCTGTGCGGTAGAAAGCATCAGCTTGATTCGGTTGAGCTGATTGACCTCGCTGGCTCCTGGGTCATAGTCGATGGCGACGATATTGGAGAGCGGATACTGATGACGCAGTTCCTTGATGACGCCTTTGCCGACTACATGATTTGGAAGACAGCCAAAGGGCTGCGTGCAGACAATATTGTTGACGCCGGAGTGGATAAGCTCCAGCATTTCTCCAGTGAGGAACCATCCCTCTCCGGTCTGGTTCCCAAGGGACACGATTCCTTTGGCGTATTCAGCCAGGTCTGTGATCTTGGAGGGCGGGTCAAAGTGAACACTTGCCTTCAGCTCCTTAGCGGCAATGCCGCGGATCGTCTCCAGAGCAGTGATCCCTAGGTTCGCAATGGTGGCGGAGGATTTCTTCATCCCGAGGTGCTCCGCTTTAAAGTTGGTGTTGTAGAAGCAGTAGAGCAGGAAGTCGATGAGATCCGGTACGACTGCCTCAGCCCCTTCTGCCTCCAAAAGCTCCACCAGATGATTGTTGGCTGCCGGCAAAAACTTCACCAGGATTTCGCCTACGACACCCACCCTCGGCTTTTTCTCATCTGTGATGGGGATAGCGTCAAATTCCCGGATCAGCTGACGGCAGATCTGCCGGAATTTCCGGTAGGAAGGATGGCGCCCGGACACAAACTGTTTGCAGATATCCTCCCACTTGGCATGGAGCTTGTCGGTGGTACCTTTCACCTTCTCATAGGGACGCATCCGGTAGACACAGCGCATGAACAGATCACCGAACACAGCGGCATAGAGACCGCGGATCACCAGCTGAGGAGTGATCTTAAAGCCTGGATTCTTTTCAAGACCGCTCAGGTTGATGCTGATGACCGGAACCTGCTCCATGCCTGCTTTCTCCAGGGCACGGCGGATGAAGCCGATATAGTTGCTGGCACGGCATCCGCCGCCGGTCTGGGAGATCAGGACGGCTGTTTTGTCCAGGTCGTAACGGCCGGACAGGAGGGCGTCCATGATCTGTCCCACCACAATCAGGGACGGATAGCAGGCATCGTTGTTCACATATTTCAGCCCTAAGTCCACGGAAGCCTGCTCACCGCTGTTTAAAACCTCCAGACGGTAACCGGAAGCACAGAAGGCGGCTTCCAAAAGCCCAAAATGGATCGGGGACATCTGGGGACAGAGGATGGTGTAATTCTTGCGCATATCCTCGGTAAAGATTCTGCGGTTGATGTTGGCAGGAACGATGGAACGTTCCGTGGGCTTCTCCTTGCGGACACGGATGGCAGCCAGAAGGGAACGGACACGGATACGGGCAGCTCCCAGGTTGCTTACCTCGTCGATCTTCAGGCAGGTATAAATCTTGCCGGAATTGGACAGAATATCCTTAACGGCATCCGTGGTGACGGCATCCAGGCCGCAGCCAAAGGAATTGAGCTGGATCAGATCCAGGTTTTCCGTGGTCTTTACATAGTTGGCAGCTGCGTAGAGACGGCTGTGGTACATCCACTGGTCCATCACGATCAGAGGGCGCTCCGGTTCGTTCAGGTTGGAGATGGAATCTTCCGTAAGCACTGCCAATCCGTAAGAATTGATCAGTTCCGGAATCCCGTGATTGATCTCGGAGTCAATGTGGTAGGGACGTCCGGCGAGGACGATTCCGTGTCTGCCGGTCTTTTTCAGCCATTCCAGCGTCTTTTTGCCTTCATCGTACATTGCCTGCCGGGTCCGGGCAAGCTCCTCCCAGCCTTCCTCCACTGCTTTCTTCAGCTCTTCCTCCGGGATAGATGGAAATTCCGGCTTCAGCCCGGAAAGCAGCGTTTCCTTGCTGGTAAAGGCGAGGAAAGGATTGCGGAATACGATGTCGCTGCCGCGGAGTTCATCAATGTTATTTTTGATGTTTTCCGCATAGGAAGTGACGATCGGGCAGTTGTAATGATTGTTGGCATCCGGGAATTCATTCCGTTCATAGGGAATGCAGGGATAGAAAATATACTTCACACCCTGACGGATCAGCCAGGTCACATGGCCGTGTGCCAGCTTCGCCGGGTAACACTCCGACTCGCTGGGAATGGATTCAATACCCAGCTCGTAAATCTTGTGGGTGGAGGGCGGAGAGAGGATCACGCGGTATTTGAGGGTGGTGAAAAATTTGAACCAGAACGGATAGTTCTCGTACATATTCAGAACCCTGGGAATTCCAACCGTTCCCCGTTCCGCCTCATCTGCCGGCAGCGGTTCATACCCGAAGATCAGCTTGTTTTTAAATTCATAGAGATTCGGGATGTTCTCTTTGTTTTTTTCCTTGCCAAGACCGCGTTCACAGCGGTTTCCGCTGACAAACTGACGACCGCCGGTAAAACGGTTGATGGTCAGACGGCAGTTGTTGGTGCAGCCCTTGCATTTTGCCATGGTTGTGGTGAATTTCAGCTCATTGATTTTGTCAATGGAGAGCATGGTCGTCTGGGAATCCTCTTTGTATCGTTCCCTGGCAATCAGAGCAGCTCCGAAAGCTCCCATGATTCCGGCAATATCCGGACGGATGGCTTCACAGCCTGCAATCTTTTCAAAGGCACGGAGCACGGCGTCGTTGTAAAAGGTTCCGCCTTGAACCACGATATGATGTCCAAGCTCAGAGGCATCGGAAACCTTGATTACCTTATATAATGCATTCTTGATGACAGAGTAGGCAAGACCGGCAGAAATATCCGCCACCTCTGCGCCTTCCTTCTGTGCCTGCTTTACCTTGGAATTCATGAATACGGTACAGCGGGTACCAAGGTCGATGGGGTATTTGGCAAACAGGGCAGCCTTCGCGAAGTCCTGGACGCTGTAGTTCAGGGAATTGGCAAAGGTCTCAATGAAGGAGCCGCAGCCGGAGGAGCATGCCTCGTTGAGCTGCACGCTGTCCACGGTCTGGTTCTTGATCTTGATACATTTCATATCCTGACCGCCGATGTCCAGGATACAGTCCACCTCCGGGTCAAAGAAGGAGGCGGCATAGTAGTGGGACACGGTCTCCACCTCTCCCTCGTCCAGCATCAGGGCAGACTTGATCAGGGCTTCGCCGTATCCGGTGGAACAGGAGTAGACGATTTTGGCAGAAGGAGGCAGCTTCTCGTAGATTTCCTGGACAGCACGGATGGAAGTCTTCAGCGGGCTTCCGTTATTGTTGCTGTAGAAGGAGTAGAGAAGGGAACCGTCCTCACCCACCAGGGCAGCCTTGGTGGTGGTGCTTCCGGCATCAATCCCTAAGAAGCAGTCACCTTCATAGGTCTCAAGATCCGCCGTAGCTACATTGTACTGGCTTTGGCGGTTGGTAAACTCCTGGTATTCCTCGTCAGAAGAAAAAAGAGGCTCCATTCGGTGCACCTCAAATTCCAGCTCAATGTTGGAAGAGAATTTCTTCAAAAGCTCTGTCAGGGAGATAGACACCTTCTCCTGATAATTCATTGCAGCACCGATCGCGGCGAACAGGTGAGAATTCTTAGGGGTAATGGCGTGCTCTTCATCCAGCTTCAGGGTACGGATGAACGCTTCCTTCAGCTCAGAGAGGAAATGAAGCGGGCCTCCTAAGAATGCAACATGTCCGCGGATCGGCTTTCCGCAGGCAAGGCCGCTGATGGTCTGGTTGACGACAGCCTGGAAAATAGAAGCAGACAAATCCTCCTTCGTCGCCCCCTCATTGATGAGCGGCTGGATATCCGTCTTGGCAAACACACCGCAGCGGGCGGCAATCGTATAAAGGGCTTTGTAATGTTTGGCGTATTCGTTCAGCCCCATGGCATCCGTTTGGAGCAAAGAAGCCATCTGGTCAATGAAGGAACCGGTACCTCCAGCACAGATTCCATTCATACGCTGTTCCACATTTCCGCCCTCAAAATAGATGATCTTGGCGTCCTCACCGCCCAGCTCGATGGCTACGTCCGTCTGCGGCGCGTAATGCTGCAGAGCTGTGGACACAGCGATGACTTCCTGGACAAATGGGATACCGAGGTGATTGGCAAGCGTCAGGCCGCCGGAGCCAGTAATCATAGGAGAGAGCGTAAGCTCTCCCAGCTCCTGATACGCCTTATGGAGCAGGGATGACAGCGTTTCCTGAATATTGGCATAGTGACGCTCATAATCAGAAAACAGAAGATTCCCATTCTCGTCCAGAATGGCAACCTTGACAGTCGTAGAGCCAATATCAATTCCTAATGTGTATAATCCTGATTGATTCATTCCTATTTGCAGGATAATCCTGCGACCTCCT
>DVFT01000041.1 GCA_018713105.1 Candidatus Limivivens merdigallinarum
ATCTCCAATATGCCCAGTGGGATGTGGAAAAACAGCAGGAACAGATGAGAGAGTTTATTGAGGAAGAAGTGGATGCGATTATTCTCTGTCCGGTAAATGCAAAATCTTTTTTGAATGTGCTGAGGGATGCAAGGAATGCGGGGATTCCAGTGATTAATTTGAATATGAAGGTGGATACGGTGTCTTCAGAATATATTGCTACTTATGTGGGATCCAGTTCTTCGGAACAGGCGGCGTTGGCGGCTGAGTTGGTGATTGATTATTTTGACGGTGGGGAAGGAAAGGTGGGGATCATCGAGGGGGCGCCGGGGAGTGATCCGGCGATTTACCGGACGCAGACATTTTTGGAAGAGGTGAATACATATCCGAATATTGAGGTTGTGGGGATTATCTGCGGACAGTGGTCCAGGAATACGGCGGGACTGGCGGCGATGGATCTTTTGAACAGGGATGATGAGATTGATTTGATTTATTGCCATGACAGCAATATGGCGATGGGGGCGTATGAGATGTTGGAGGAGATGGGGATGGAGGACGAGGTGAAAGTGATTGGGGTTGGAAATTCGGAGGAGTATATGGAGGCGGTCAAGGACGGAAAGCTGTATGGGATTGTGACGCAGCCAGTGGATTATGAGGCGGAGTATGCTTGGATTACGGCGAAGAAGGCGGCGAAGGGGAGCAGACTTAGACCTTGGTATAAGAATCCGGTGGAGGTGGTGACGAGGGAGAATGTGGAAGGGTATCGGTCGCCGATGGAGGTGGAGTAGATGGGGAGGTGGTGAGTACAAGGGCGGAAACCAGGGGGGTTTCCTGCTTGTACGCGGAGAGTGTGGGTGACCTCTCACTACCACGCCGGGCTACAAGCTCGAAAACCTGACGGTTTCCTCGCTTTGCGGCATTCGCCGCATACAAGAAAAGAGAAACGCACTGACTGGTGAGCAAGCTCCCCATTCAGTGCGTTTCTTTTTTCTTGTGCCCGGCTCATTTATGAAAAAATCGACCACTTCGATGAAAATATTGAATTTATCTTTGGGGGAGATTTTTTTATAATGAGTTCATCAAAAAAAGTTGTGGAGAACACAGGAGGTATTAAAAAATGAAAAAGAAATTAGTGAGTTTATTGATGTGCGCAGCTATGGTCAGTTCCATGGGATTAGGTGTTTTTGCGGCGGAGGAGACGGAAGCGGCAGCGGATAATTCCGATATTACCATCGGTTCTGTCATTATGAACAACTCTGGTGAGTGGTTTGCGGAAGTGATCAAAGGTCAGGAGGATGCGGCAGCCGATCTGGGAATTAACTTTTCTATGGTATCTTCTGACAATGAGATTTCCAAGGAATCTGACAATGTAGCAACCTTCATGGCACAGGGAGTAGACGCACTTGTAATTTCTCCATTGGCAGTAGACGCTTCTGTGGCAGCAATTGAGACGGCAACTAAGGATGCAGGAATTCCGGTTGTCACCTGGAATACAACCGTGAATACAGATGTGACCAGCCATGTAGGCGTGGTACCGGCAGAACTGGGAGGAAATACTGGTAAATATGCAGCTGAGTACATCAAAGAGAATTTCCCGGATGGATGTAAAATCGCATTGATTGAGAACAGCAACTATGAGATCGGGATTCAGAGATGTGAAGGATTCAAAGCAGAGCTTCAGGAATTAATCGATGACGGTACTGTAGAGATCGTAAATGAGCAGGATGCGGAGCTTCAGGAAGAGGGACTGGATATCACAGAGCAGATCCTGACCGCAAATCCGGACGTACAGATGATCTGGTGCTGGAATCAGACTTCTCTTCTGGGATGTGCCGCAGCTCTTCAGAATGCAGGCAGAAGCGATATCGTACTGATGGGAACCGATATGTCTGTGGAACTGGCAAAAGATATGCAGGGCGAGGATATCACCCTTCAGGCAATTACCACTCAGATGCCTTATGATATGGGATATCAGGCAGTGGAAAATGCAGTAAAGGCTGTAAAAGGCGAGGAAGTTGAAGCTGAGATCATGATCCCGACTTACACTTACACAAAGGACAACATGGATGAAATCCAGACCTACATTGATGAGCATGAAGATCTGGTAGGTTAATGTAAGGTATCAGACAGAAAGTATGAGGGTGTTCTTTGGGAACACCCTTAACTTTGAAAAAAGGAGGGCAACAGCGTGGCGGATATTGTGTTGAAAGCGGAAGGTGTCACGAAACGGTTTGGCGGAATCACGGCTTTGGAGGATGCAAAGCTGGAAGTGAGGAAAGGTGAGGTACACGCCTTGGTAGGAGCCAACGGAGCGGGAAAGAGCACATTGATCAAAATCATTACCGGTCCATACACCAACGATGAAGGAAAAATTTATCTGGATGGAAAAGAAGTACATATAAAGTCTACCTTTGATGCCAGAGCACTTGGAATCAGCGCAGTATACCAGGAGTTTTCCCTTATCAATACTGTCTCAGTAGCAGAGAATATTTATATGGGAAAACTTCTGTACAATAATTTAGGACCTGTCCCGAGAGTAGACTGGAAGAAAATGAACGAGGAGACACAGAAACTTCTGGACAGCCTGGGAGTAAAGAATATCAAGCCGGAAACCATAGTGGGACGGCTGAGTGTGGCTCAGAAGCAGATGGTGGAGATTGCGAAGGCATTGTCCAACAAGCTGAAGGTATTGATCATGGACGAGCCGACTGCATCCCTGTCAGACAACGAAATTGAGAATATGTTTAAGATCGTGAAGGATTTGAAGGCAAAGGGGATCAGCATCATCTATGTATCCCACAGGCTGGAGGAACTGCCAATCATCTGCGACAGGATCTCCGTTTACAGAGATGGGCATTACATCAAGACACTGGATATCGAAGATGCGCCGAAGCAGGTGATCATTGAGAACATGGTCGGAAAGAAAATGACTGTTACTGAGCAAGTAAAATGTTATACCGATGAGGTTTTGCTGGAAGTGAAGAATTTCTCATCCGGGAAAAAATTCCAAAATATTAACTTGAAACTGCGTAAAGGGGAAATCCTTGGAATCGCAGGGCTGGCAGGAGCCGGAAGAACAGAGTTTGTGAGAGCTTTGTTCGGAGCAGACCCGAAAGATTCCGGTCAGGTGTTCATAGAAGGAAAAGAGGTACATATCAAATCTCCGCAGGATGCCAAGAAGGCAGGAATCGGATTTATCACAGAGGACCGAAAGGAAGAAGGCCTAATCCTGAATATGGATCTTCACACAAATGTGGGAATGACCATTTTGGATAAACTGAAAAAAGGTATCGGTCTGGATCTGAAAAAAGAAGTGGTTCTGATGGATGATTATATCAAATCACTGAGCATCAAATGTCGTGATGGCAATCAGCCGGCGAAGGCTTTAAGCGGAGGAAACCAGCAGAAAGTAGTTATCGCAAAATGGCTGGCTACGGAGCCGAAGATCCTGATCATGGACGAGCCGACCAGAGGTATTGATATCGGCTCCAAGAACCAGATTTATGCGCTGATCAATGACTTAGCCGCTCAAGGAATTGGTATTATTATGATTTCCTCAGAGCTTCCGGAAGTACTGCAGGTATCGAACAACATCATGGTATTTGCAGCAGGTAAGGTTACCGGAATTTTGGAAAATAAGGATCTGACGCAGGATATTCTGCTGGACTATGCGACCAGCCAGAAGGCAGTTTAAGGGAGGTATTGAAATGGAGAAAAAATCATTTGATCTGAAAAATTTTGTAATGAAATACATTATGTACATTTTCCTGGTGCTGATGTGCATTGTGCTGGCAATTGCAAGTGATAAATTCTTGCTGCCGACGAACCTGATGACGATTGTAAAGCAGATTTCCATCCAGTCGATCGTAGCAATTGGAATGACGATGATCATCATCACCGGAAATATTGATTTGAGCGTTGGTTCTGTCGTAGCATTCTGTTCTGTAGTGGGAGCCATGCTGATGAGCAAGGGAGTACCTATGGTTCTTGCCATCATCGTAGCAATTCTGGCAGGTGCTGTCATCGGATTTATTACCGGCGGCGTTACCGCAAAGCTGAAATTGCATTCCTTCCTGGTTACATTGGCGCTGATGCAGGCTGTACGTGGTCTGGCACAGACTATGACCAATGGCCGTCCGGTATCTGGTCTTCCAGATGCTTTCGGAAAGATTGCTTCTGCAAGCATTGGACCGGTTCCACTGCTGGTTATTTATATGATTGTGTTGTATGTAATCTTTATCTATGTTATGAAATATACTGCATTTGGCCGTTCTATTTATGCAGTAGGAGGAAACCAGGAGTCGGCAAGACTTTCCGGTATCAATGTAGAAAAAGTAAAAACGATGGTGTTCCTGTTAAGCGGTATGCTCTGTGGTGTGGCAGGCGTGCTGCTGGCAAGCAAGGTTCGTTCCGGTGACCCGACTTGTGCGGAAGCCTGGGAGATGGATACCATCGCAGGTGCAATCATCGGCGGAACCAACATGATGGGCGGCGAAGGTAAGCTTGGCGGAACCATCATCGGTCTTCTCTTCGTAGGTATCCTGGCAAACGGAATGGTACTTCTGGGCGTCAGCGCTTACATGCAGGATGTTATCAAAGGTTTGGTTATTTTCCTGGCGGTTATCATCAACAGTATCCAGAAACGCAGCCAGGCTTGATTGGAGAAAGGAGCTAGATTATGAATAGCCTAGAACGTTTTTATGCAACGGTAAACAGACAGCCGGTGGACAGACCGGCAGCATGGCTTGGAATGCCGGATATCTATGCACAGCCAGCGCTCTTTCAGCATTACGGCGTCAGCAATATGCATGAACTGAAGCTTGCCATCGGGGATGATTTCTATGCTGTAGAGGTTCCCTATCAGTCCCCCACCGCTTCCGCCATTTTTGCGGCATTTGACTGGTATATGGATGGCAATGTAGATGCGGAGGAGAGAACATTGACCACTCCGGGCTGCTTTGCAGAGGCTGAGGAGCTGGAGGATCTGGATTTCTTTGAGTGGCCGGATCCGGCAAACTATATTGATGTGGAAGAGTGCAAGAGAAGAGTCCATATGGCTCCTGACGATAAAGTATGCCTTGGTATGATGTGGTCCGCACATTTTCAGGATACCTGTGCAGCCTTCGGTATGGAAAACGCTCTGATGAACATGATTGCCAATCCGGAGATTTATGAAGCGGTAGACGCAAAGATCATGGAGTTTTATCTGAAAGCCAACGAAATCTTCTATGAAGCGACGAAGGACAGGCTGAATGCCGTTCTGATCGGAAATGATATGGGAAGCCAGAGAGGACTGATGCTTTCTCCTGAGATGGTACGCAGATTCATCATCCCAGGCTGCAAAAAACTGGTAGAGCAGGCACACAGCTACGGCTTAAAAGTCATCTATCATTCCTGCGGTTCCATCGTGGATGTGATCCCGGATCTGATCGAGGCGGGCGTAGATGTGATCCATCCGATCCAGGCTCTGGCAGCAGGCATGGATCCCAAGAACCTGAAGGACAAATTCGGCGGCAAGGTGGCATTCTGCGGCGGTGTAGACACCCAGGATCTTCTGGTAAACGGAACGCCGGAGGATGTACAGAAAAAGGTGAAGGAGCTCAGGACTATTTTCCCAACAGGGTTGATTCTGTCCCCCAGCCATGAGGCGATCCTGCCGGATATTCCTCCGGCAAACATCAAGGCGCTGTTTGATGAAGCACAGAAAATCTATTAAGCTGGAAAAAATTGAAAAAATTAGTATAATGTAGTGAAGTTGGAATTTCAGGACTGCAGCTTTGGGGAGCCGTCAGTCCTGAAATCATAAGGAAAGAGAAAAGAGTAAAAATAAAAGAGAAAGGACGATGCTTTATGAAAAGATTCGGTCAGATGATTAAGATTACGAAAGAAAATCTGCAGGCGTATAAAGACTATCATGCAAATCCGCTACCAGGCGTCAATGAGATGATCAAGGAGTGTAATCTGCAGAATTATTCCATTTACAGCAGAGGAGAATATCTGTTTACCTACTTTGAGTATGTCGGGGACGATTACGAGAAAGATATGGCAAAGATGGCAGCAGACCCCACAACACAGAAATGGTGGGATCTGGTGAAACCGATCATGCAGCCTTTGGATGACCGTCTGCCGGGGGAATTTTGGTCGGATATGGAAGAGATTTATCATCTGGATTGAGAATAAAAATACCCTCTTTACTGGGAAGGGAGAACCAGTAAGGAGGGTATTTTTAAAGTGTCATGAGTCAAAAAATGATATTTTGTTTAAAGATATATCATGAACTTGGTGGGTACTCAAATATAAATCAACAGCCCTTTTCGTTTCATAAACGGCATTCCAGCAT